>JBBAUQ010000001.1:0-21743 GCA_040398125.1 Solirubrobacterales bacterium
TGGGAACGGGTCATCGTTGCGAACGGGATCGCCAATGGCACCTTCATGGTCGCGATCAACCGGATCGGTACCGAGGGTCCGGTCACCTTCTATGGCTCCTCGTTCATCTCCGACCCCTACGGACGAGTACTCGTCCAGGCGCCACGTGATCCACCGGCGGTCCTGGTCGCCGACCTCGACCTAGACCAGCGCCGCGACTGGCTTGAGCTCTTCCCCTTCCTCGAGACCCGTCGTCCCGACGCCTACGGTCCGTTGGTCGAGTAGTCCGGCCGGCCCCCTGAGCGCCTCCCCGGTGCGTCCGGGTATCTTGGGTCCATGTCGGAAATCGAGCTCGAGGGAGTCCACCACATCAGTTGCATCACCGGAGACGCCCGGGCGAATGTCGACTTCTATGCCCGGGTGCTCGGTATGCGCCTGGTCAAGAAGACGGTCAACCAGGACGATCCCTCCGTCTACCACCTCTTCTACGGAGATGAGAAGGGGAGCCCGGGCTTCGACCTGACCTTCTTCGAGTACCCCGGTGCGGCACCGGGACTGGCCGGCCCGGGAATGGTCCACACCGTCCTCTGGCGGCTGCCCTCCGGCGCGGCTCTCGATTACTGGCAGGAGAGACTGGCCGGCGAGGGGGTCGATTCGACCCGTGAAGCTGACTGTCTGAGGTTCAGTGATCCCGAGGGCCTCCGTCATGAGTTCACCGTTTACGAGGGAGCAGAAGAGCCCCTCATCCCGCGGCACAGCGAAGTGCCGGAGGAGTTTGCGATCCGGGGTTTCGACGGCGCCAGGGCCTACTCGGCCAACCGGCCGGCGACCGAGCTGGTGTTGGCCGAGGTGCTCGGCTTCCGAGAGTCCGGACCCGATCGCTGGACGGTCGGCGGTAAGGAGCGGTCTGGGTCGTACCGGTTCGATGACCCACCCGACCACTACGGCCGCCCCGGGGCAGGCACCGTGCACCACATCGCCTGGGCGACCAGGATGGAGGACGAGGAGGCCTGGCGTGAACGGGTTGCTGACTCAGGCCTCTTCGCTACCCCGGTGATCGACCGCTTCTACTTCCAGGCCGTCTACTTCCGTGAGCCAGGCGGTGTCCTGTTCGAACTCGCCACGATGGGGCCGGGTTTCGCCACCGATGAGGATCCCGAACATCTCGGCGAGAACCTCTCGCTCCCGCCGGACTTCGAGCCGATCCGGGCCCAGGTCGAGCCGGCCCTGACTCCGCTGCCGGACGTCCGGCAGTGGCGTCCCTCCGACTCCTTCTAGACTCCCGGCGATGAGCCAGTACGAGCCTCGCGAGATCGAGGGCAGATGGCAGCGTGTCTGGGCCGATGAGGGTACCTGGGAGGTGCCCAACCCCGGGACCGGCGAGGACCGGGCCGAGCGACCCAAGGCCTACGTGCTCGAGATGCTGCCCTACCCCTCAGGCGAGCCCCATGTCGGCCATCTCAAGTGCTACGCGGTCGGTGACGCCATCGCCCACTTCCGCAGGCGGAACGGCTTCGAGGTAATCCATCCGATGGGTTACGACTCCTTCGGCCTCCCGGCCGAGAACAATGCGATCAAGACGGGGGAGCCCCCACTCGATGCGACCCGAAAGTCGATCGAGTCGTTTAGACGTCAGTTCACCGATTGGGGTATCTCGATCGATTGGTCCCGTGAGCTGGCGACCCATGAACCGGACTACTACCGCTGGACCCAGTGGATCTTCCTCCGTCTGTTCGAGGCCGGGCTGGCCTATCGCGACAGGGCTCCGGTCCAGTGGTGTCCGGAGGATGCGACCGTCCTGGCCAATGAGCAGGTGATCGACGGTCGCTGTGAGCGATGCGGAACCGAGGTCGAGACCCGCAACCTCGACCAGTGGTTCTTCCGGACGACTGCCTACGCCGAGCAGCTCCTCGAGGACTTCGAACGACTCGATTCATGGCCCGAGCACGTGATCACGATGCAGCGCAACTGGATCGGCCGCTCGGAAGGGGCCGAGGTCACCTTCCGTTGTGAGGAGGCCGGAATCGACTTTCCGGTCTTCACGACCAGGCCCGACACCCTCTTCGGGGCGACCTTCTTCGTTCTGGCTCCCGAGCACCCGGCGCTGGAGGAACTCGTGGAGGGTACCCCGGCCGAGGAGCCGGTTAGGGAGTACGTCAACGCCTCGGCCCGGGCCTCGGTCGAGGAGCGAGGCGACGAAGATCGGCCGAAGACCGGGGTGCCACTCGGCCGAAGCGTGATCAACCCCGTGAACGAGGAGGAGATCCCGATGTTCGTTGCCGACTACGTCCTGATGGACTACGGGACCGGGGCGATCATGGCCGTTCCGGCTCACGACGAGCGCGACTTCGCCTTCGCGACCGAGTTCGACCTACCGGTCAGACAGGTGATCGAGCCAGATCGCGATTCCTCGCCCGAGGAGGGGGAGCTCCCCTACACGGGTGACGGGCCAATGATCAACTCGGGTCGATTCGACGGTCAGTTCAACCGCGATGCCTACCGCGAGATCATCGACTGGCTGACCGAGGAGGGCCGGGGTGAGGCCGCGGTCAACTACCGGCTGCGTGACTGGCTCGTCTCCCGTCAGCGTTACTGGGGTGCCCCGATTCCGATGGTGCACTGCGAATCCTGCGGGATCGTCCCGGTTCCCGAGGCCGACCTCCCGGTGCTGCTGCCCGAGATAGAGGACTACGCACCTCGCGGCAAGAGCCCTCTCGAGGCCGCCACGGACTGGGTGGCGGTCGACTGTCCGGCGTGTGGGGGGCCGGCCCGGCGCGAGACCGACACCATGGACACCTTCGTCGACTCGTCGTGGTATTTCCTGCGCTACCTCGATCCGGGAAACGTGGAGGAGGCCTTTTCGAGGGAGATCGTCGATCACTGGATGCCGGTCGACCAGTACATCGGCGGAGTCGAGCACGCGATCCTCCACCTCCTCTATGCGAGGTTTTTCGTCAAGGCACTCGCCGATGATGGCCGGCTGACGGTCCGGGAGCCGTTCGCCAACCTCTTCACCCAGGGGATGATCACCCGTGACGGCGCGAAGATGTCCAAGTCGAGGGGCAACACGGTCAGCCCCGCCGAGTACGTCGCCCGGTACGGGGCGGACGCCGCACGGACATACGTCTGCTTCATGGGTCCTCCTGAGCGCGGAGGCGACTGGACCGACGAGGGAGTCGAGGGGGTGCACCGCTTCCTGGCCCGCCTCTGGCGCCTGGCCGACGATCTCGAGGTCGAGCCTGCCCCGCTTGGTGAAGGGCTGCCGGCCCAGCCCGATGGACCGGCCCGGGAAATTCTGTCCAAGGCAAACTGGGCGATCGACAAGGCGACCCGGGACTTCGAACGCGACTTCCAGTTCAACACCGTCGTCGCAGCCGTGATGGAGCTGGTCAACGAGTGCTACCGGTTGCGCGACGAGCTTTCCGGGGACCCTGAGGGCCTTGCCTGCCTTCGCTTCGCGACGGCTACGGCCGCCTCCCTGATTCAGCCGTTCGCTCCGCATCTTGCTGCCGAGGTGTACGAAAAACTGGCCGGGGAGCGAGTTTGGGAGCAGCCCTGGCCCGAACCCGACCCCGAACTCCTCAAGTCCGACACCGTCACCCTGGTCGTCCAGGTGAACGGCAAGGTTCGCGGCCGGATCGAGGTCGATGAGGCGGTGGCCGAGGAGGAGCTGCTCCAGCTCGCCCGCGCCGAGGAGAACGTCGCCCGGCATCTCGAGGGAACCGAGACGGTCAAGGAGGTAGTCGTTCCGGGCCGTCTGGTCAACCTGGTCGTTCGGCCCGCCTGAGCAACTTTTTCCGACCTTTGTGACTGAGTCGCCAGGCCGTTGACCCATCGGCGATCGGCAGGCCCCGAGAGTCCCTGCCGTGATGTCGACCATCGACAGAAGAGGGGCTCTGGTGATCGGTGGAGTCACGATTGCGATCCTCTTGATCGGATTGGCTGCGATCCGGGGCGGGGGCGAAGGGACCGGTCCGGCCCAAAGTGAGGCTCTGGTTCGGGGTCAAGCCGGCGATTCCGGGCTGACCCGTAGCGGACCGCCCAGCGGGATCACGGTCGATGTCTCGGGTGCCGTCAGGCGGCCGGGCGTCTACCGGCTCGAGCAGGGAATGCGGGTGATCGACGCGATCTCGCGGGCCGGGGGCCCGACAGCCTCGGCGTTCCCCTCGGGGATCAACCGGGCGGCCCTGCTGGTCGACGGTCAGCAGGTGGTCGTTCCCGTCAGGGGCAGGGGTGGCCAGGCGACAGCGGTCGGAGCTGAGGCCGGCCCGATCAGTCTCGGCACCGCCACCCAGGCCGAGCTGGAGGAGATCGACGGGATCGGGCCCGTGACGGCCGGCAAGATAATCGAGTTCCGGAATCAGCGGGGCGGCGTCGCTTCAATCGATGAACTCGATCAGATATCGGGCATCGGTCCGGCGACCCTGGAGGGCCTGAGGTCCGGACTCCAGCCCTGACCGGACTGCAACGGTCCCTGAGGGACGGGTTTGGCGAGTGGCGCCTGGCGGTCGTGGCCGGCCTGGCCGCCGGGTTGGCCGCGGCTCCGTATCTGGACCTGCGCCCCGATCTGTTCAGGGCCGGGCTGGCCTGCCTGCTGGCAGTGGTCCTGTTGGGCCGAGAGCGATCCCTGGCGACGGCCGGCTTTCTCGCAATCTTCCTGGCGGCCGGGGTCACGGGTCTCGGTCTGGGTGGCCTGCGGATGGAGTCGATCGAGGCAGGCGCGCTGGAGGGCGAGCCCGGGACCAGGCTCCAGACCGTCGGCTACCTCGTCACTCCCCCGAAGACGTCCGGTGGCTCGACCGGGACGGTCCTGTCGACAGCCGAAGGGAAGGTCTTCCTGGAAGCAACTCGGGTATCGGGCGGGGTCGGGGTCGGTGGACAGGTCGCCGTTCGCGGCGTACTCCGAAGGCCAGAGTCCTGGCAGGCCGGCCGGCTCCGTCTCCTCGGCACGAAAATGGTCCTGAGGGCCGACTCGGCCATGGCTACAGGCCGGGTCAGAGGTGGGCTCCCGGGGATCGTCGACGGCCTACGACGTCGCGCCGAGACGTCGCTCTCGGTCGCGATGCCCGCGCGAGAGGCATCCCTGGCCAGGGGGTTCGTGCTCGGCCAGGACCAGGACATCCCGAGTACCACGGTGGAGGATTTCCGCGCCTCGGGACTGGCGCACCTGCTCGCCGTCAGTGGCCAGAACGTGATCCTGCTGGGCCTGCTGGCCATTCCCCTCCTCTCCCTGGCGGGGCTGGGACAGAGGAGTCGGCTGCTCGTCCTGGCCGCCCTCATCCTCATCTACGTCCCGGTTGCCGGAGGTGGCCCCTCGATTCAACGGGCCGGGGTGATGGGCCTGGCAGCCCTCGCGGCTGCCGCCGTGGACCGTCCCGTGATGAGGGCCTGGTCCCTCTGTCTCGCCGCTGCCATCACCCTCGGGCTCAATCCGCTCGCCGCCTCGGACCCCGGTTGGCAGCTGAGCTTCGCCGCGGTGGTGGGCATCGCCTTGCTCGCCAGACCCGTGGCCGATCATCTGACCCTCGCGATCGATGGCCGTGGCGGGAGGTTCGGTCGTGCCCTGGCCGATGGTTTCGGTGTGACCCTGGCGGCCTCGATCGCCACCCTCCCCTTGATCGCCTTCCACTTCGAGGAGGTGCCGACTTCGACCGTTACGGCCAACCTCCTGGCGATGCCGGCCGTGGCACCCTCGATGTGGCTCGGCATGGCTGCGGCAGCAGTCGGGCAGGTAGCCCCGCTCCTGGCCGTACCGCTGAACCTCTTCAACTCCGTCCTGCTGGCCTTCATCGCCCGGATCGCCAGCTGGCTCGGGGGCGAGAGGTGGTCAACGCTCGGCCTGGCACTCGACTCACCCGCAGAACTGATCGGTGCCTACCTGCTCCTCGGGGTCGGGACGGGATTGATCCTCTTTCTCACCGGCCGCGGCCCATCCGGGTCTCCCGCACGGCCGGGCGGAGGACGGGCGCGGCAGGTAGCCGTCCTTGCCTCAGTGTCGCTGTTGGTCCTCGGTCCGGCTCTCGCCGGGCTGTCCGGAGCAGGGCGGCGAGCCCTTCCCGAGCCGCCCCCCGGTGGGGCAAGGATCGAGTTCCTCGACATCGGACAGGGCGACTCGATACTGATCCGGCCTAGTGGTGAGGATCCCGTCCTGGTCGACTTCGGACCGCCCGGTGCCGAAGTCGTCGATGCACTTCGGTCGGCATCGGTCGAGCGCTTGTCGGCGGCGGTCCTCACCCACCTCGATCTCGATCATGCCGGGGGGCTGTTCGACGTTCTCGAATCGATTCCGGTCGAGACGTTGATGTACCAGGAAGTCGACCGCCCGACGGCTGCGGCGGCTCGCCGGGCCGGTAGCAGGCTGCTTCCGGTCTCGACCGGGGACCGGTTCAGGCTGGGTCCGGTCGCCATGGAGGTCCTGTGGCCGCCCCGCCGGAGTGAGACCGGGCCGCTGCCCGACGCCGAGCGCAACGGTCATTCGATCGTCCTGCTGGTCGAGTGGCGGCAACGCCGGATTCTCCTCACCGCCGATGCCGAGGCCGAGGAGGTCCCGCTCTTTCCGGGACGACTGGACGTTCTCAAGGTTGCCCACCACGGCAGTGACGATGCCGGTCTTCCCCGGCTGTTGGAGTCGACCCGTCCCGGCGTGGCGGTCATCTCGGCCGGCGCCGGCAACCCGCACGGCCATCCAACGGAGGGCGTTCTTGCCTCTCTGGCCGAGGCCGGGGTCCGGACCCTGAGGACCGATCGGCAGGGAACGATCTCGCTCGTGCTGGGCGTACGGGGGGCCGTTACCGAGACGGGCCGTTGAGCAAGGCCGATTTCCCCTGTACGCCGCCCGAGAGGGGAGAATGTAGAGATGGCCGAGGAAATGAAAGGCATCTATCTGATCCACGGCAGCGACACCGCCAAGATCGACCAGGCTCGCAACAGGCTTCGACTCCGGGCCGAAGCCGATGGGGGTGCCGTCTCGCTCGAGGTCTTCGAGCCGCGGGAAGGACGCGGCAGCCCCGATGTAGAGGCCTTCGTCCAGGCCCTGTCATCGATGGCATTGATCCCGGGCAGGCGCTACCTGTTGGTCGACGGAATCGAGAAGTGGGGCTCGCGACAGGTCGAGACGGTCGGCAATGCGATCGAGACGCTCCCTGCCGAGACCACCGTCGTCCTGATCGCCCGGGGAAAGGTTCCGGCCACCATCAGGACGGCTGCCACAAAAGCCGGCGGGGAGATCCTGGGCTTCGAGGCACCGCCCCGATCTGAACTGCCGGCTCACCTGATCGAGGGTGCCTCTCGTCGCGGGTTCGAGCTCGACCCCGAAGCTGCACGGTTCCTGGTTTCTCACCTTGGAGAGAGCCTCCCTCGCCTGGAGAACGAACTCGACCGTCTGGCACTCTGGGCCGGGAGCGGCGGAAGGGTGGAGATCGAGGATCTGCAGGAAATGGTTTCCGACTTGACCGAGTCGAGCATCTTCTCCCTCGGGGACGCCGTCATTTCCCAGGATCTCGCCCTCGCCCTGACGACGGCGGAGCGCCTCGGCCAGCAGGGTTCTGGCCCGAATGCCGTCCTCTACCCGACGGCGGCGGCAGTCCGGCGCGCCCATCGGGCGCTCAGCCTGCTCGAGGATGGCCAGCCTCCCAAGGTGGTCGAAAAGGAGCTCGGGCTGCCACCTTTTCTCGTGCGCAAGATCGTCGCATCGGTGAAGGGAGCGTCGCTGGAGTCGATCAGGTCGGCCTCGATTGCCCTGTCGGACCTTGAACGTTGGACCCGTGGAGCCGCCGAGTACCCGGATGAGCTCGCCCTGGACCTCGCCCTGCTGGCGGCCTCCGGTGAATCCTGAGGGGGCTTCGTCTGGCGTCTCAGCCTGTGGCGAGGCGAGCGGCGCGAGCCTTCTTGCGGGCGGCCGTCCTCTTGTGGAGGGCGCCCTTCTGAACGGCTTTGTCGATCCGGGAAACCAGGGCGCGGTGCTCACCGGCAACCTTGTCGGCGTCGCCTTCCTCGACCGCTTCCTCCAGCCGACCGAAGTGCGTCTTGATCGCACTGGTGATGCGCCGATTCTCGGCTCTCTCGCGCTCGGTCCTGAGGATTCTCTTCTTTTGTGAGGCTATGTTTGCCATGAAGTCTTTCCGCCCTGCAACGAGACCGTGCTCGTACATCGACGGTCGCCGACTATACCGGTAGATCGATTGACCTCGCCCCGAGATCGCCATGAAGACAGGGAGGTGGGCCCCGACCTGGAGTCCTTCGAACGGGCTGCCCGTGAGGCCGAGGAGGCCGTCGGGGACGTCGAGGGCAAGCTGAGGGAGTCCGGCCTCGAGGCCGGTGGGGTCCAGCGCCTGAAACTCTCGAGAGCCCGACTCGCTGCCGAGGGGGGCGTGTCCACACCCCTGGTCGACGAGGCCATCTCATCAGCGGTCGGGGAGTCGACCGTCGAGGGCCCGGCGGTCCCGGCCAAGTCAGGCCGACTGGCCCGCTCGACCGCGTTCTTCTCCATGGCGACGGCTGCCTCCCGTGTGGCCGGCCTGGCCCGCGAGGTCGTCGCCGCCTCGCTGTTCGGGATAACCGGGCCGATGTCGGCCTTCACTGTCGCGTTCCAGGTTCCGAACCTGATCCGCGCCCTGTTCGCCGATGCGGCCCTCCAGCCGGCCTTCGTACCGGTCTTCACCGAGCAGGTGGGCCAGGGAAAGGTCAAGGAGGCCTTCCGCATGGCCTCGACCATGCTCTTGCTGGTCACCATGGTCCTCGGGGTGATCACCGCCGCCTTCATCATCGGGGCCGGCTTGATCATGCCGCTGTTCGCGCCCGGCTTCACGGCCGGTATCGAGGGGCTGCTGGTCACCCTGTCGCGAATCATGTTCCCGATCCTGATCCTCCTCGGGGCGACCGGGGTGGTCGTGGGAATCCTCAACAGCTACGACAGGTTCGGCGCCTTTGCCATCTCGCCGCTTTTCTGGAACATCACGATCATCACCGTCGTCTTGATCGGTGCCCCGATGTTCCCGGAGGACCAACGGATCTACGCCTACGCGATCGGAGTGGTGGCCGGCACGGTCGTCCAACTTCTGATCCCGACCTGGGACCTGCGTCATACGCCATTCCGGTTCACCCTGAAGGTCGATTTCCGGGATCCGGCGGTGAGGCGTGTGCTGTTGCTGATGCTGCCGGTGACCCTGAGCCTCGGCCTGATCAACTTCAACCTGGTGGTCAACAGCTTCTTCGGGAGCCTGGTCAGTGACCAGGCCCCGGCGGCAATCGACAAGGCCTTCCGCATCTACCAGCTGCCCCAGGGGATCTTCTCGGTGGCAATTGCCACCGTGTTGTTCCCGACCCTTGCCCGCTTTGCCAACCGGCGTGATTACGGCAATCTCCGGACGACCCTTGCCAAGGGAATGAGGCAGATCGTCTTCGTGTTGCTTCCGGCGACGGCAGCAATCCTGGTCCTCTCCGAGCCGATAATCCAGATCGTCTACCAGCGGGGTGAGTTCGGGCCGGCCCAGACCGCGCTCGTCTCGACGGCCCTGTTCTGGTTCGCGTTCTCACTGCCTACCAACGGGATGTTCCTCCTCCTGAGCCGTACCTTCTTCAGCCTGCAGGAACCCTGGATACCGACCGTGATTGCCGGCCTGAACCTGTTGTTGACTGCGGTTTCGGCCCTCTTCCTCTATCGGCCATACGGGGTTGCCGGGATCGTCGCCGCCACCGCGATTGCCACGGCGGTATCGGTCCTGGCCCAGGTAGTGCTGCTCAGGTCCCGTCTGGCCGGGATCGAGGGCCGTGCCCTGCTCAGCTCGACGGCCCGGGTAGCGGTCGGATCGGGCCTGCTGGCCCTCGTCTCCTGGGAGGTCTGGCATCTCGTGGACGGGATCGTCGGCCCCGAGTTGGTTGGCCAGATCATCTCGGTCTCACTGGCCCTCGGAATCGGCGGACTCGCCTACCTCCTCTGCTGCAAGCTACTGAGGGTTCCGGAGCTGGACCAGATCCTGGCGCTGGCACGGAGGTCGGGTTGAGCCTTGCCTCCTACCTGCTGACCGTACTTTTGGTCGGCCTCGTGGCCGTCGCCTACGCCTGGTCAGCTGACCGAATCGTCTCCAGGCTCGAGCCCGACCTTCACGGTGCCACCCGATGGCTCGCCGGCGCGCTGGTCTGGATCGCCATCGTCATCTGGGCGGCACTGTTGGCCGGCACGGTTGGCCTCCTGTCTGCCTGGAGCATGTCGATCGCTGCGGTGGTCCTCGTGGCGATCGTCTACATCCTAGATCGAAGGGCGCCGGTCCGGTCGGGGGAGATCGAGGTATCGGCCGGTTCCGTCGGCAGTACGGGACGTCCGGTCTCGCCCCTCCTGCTGACGGCGGCCCTCCTGTCGACCGGGCTGGCCTTCGGGGCTTTTCTCGCCGGAGTAGGGGACCGGATAAGGACCGGGATGACCGGTTTCGATTCCACCTGGTATCACGGCCCGATAGCGGCCGAGATCGCCCGGACCGGCGAAACGCTGAGCCCGCACTTCGTCGCGCCTCAGTTCCTGACCTGGTTCTACCCACACAACTCCGAGCTTCTCCACTCGATCGGACTGCTCGGTTTCGGCAGCGACTTCCCTTCACTGATGATCAACCTGGCCCTCTTTCTCGGGTGCCTCCTCGCCGGCTGGGGGATCGGGAGATCGACCGGCGCCGGAGCACCGGCAATGGCCGGGGTGGCGATCATCATCGGGGCGGCAGTCTTTGCCGATCAGGCGGGCGAAGCCCGCAACGACCTGGCCGGAACCTTCTTCCTCTTGGCGGGTGTGGCTTTGGCGGCGAATTCGGCCACCCGGTCCGGTGCCAGGCTGAATGGTCTGGTGCTGCTGGTCGCCCTCGCCGGCGGACTGGCGGCAGGCACCAAGTTGAACTTCATCCTGCCCGGGGTCGTCCTTGCCGCGGGGTCGGTCTTCCTGGCCCCCGGCAATGGAAGGGGCAGGGCCCTCCCCTGGGCCCTG
This sequence comes from Solirubrobacterales bacterium, assembly GCA_040398125.1. GTDB lineage: Bacteria > Actinomycetota > Thermoleophilia > Solirubrobacterales > 70-9 > 67-14. The sequence goes on from JBBAUQ010000001.1 coordinate 10,946, forward strand.
GGCGGCTTCCTGCTTGGTGGGGCCTACTGGTACGCGAGGAACCTGCTGGCCAGTGGCAACCCACTCCCCTGGATAACCGAGCTGGGCCCGATCGCACTCCCCGGACCCGATCAGGCAACCGGGGGCCGGGATCCCGGCTCGGTCATCAGTTACCTGACCGATTTCGACGTCATCACCAACGATTTCCTGCCCGGCCTCTCCGAGGGCTTCGGGGAGGGCTGGCCCGTGATCCTGATCCTGGCCCTGCTCGGGGTCGTCCTCTCCTTTGGTCCAAAGCTGCCGACCGGGCTGAGGATCGGGGCGGTGACCGTCCTGGCAGTCACGGCCTCGTGGGCCTTTGGACCGACCTCTGCTTCCGGACCTTCCGGTGATCCGGCCGGATTCGTATCGGGGCTTCGGTACCTCGCACCGGGCCTCGCCCTCGGCTTGGCCCTCCTCGGGGCGGTTACCGGAGCCAGGACCTACCTGGTCCGAGCCGGGCTGGTCATCCTGATCTTGATCATTGCCCCCTTCGCCGTTTTCGCCGGGGGTGAACCGAGCCCCGGTCAACTTCTCCTGGCCCTCGTTTTTGCCGCCATCACGGCCCTGGTCGGCGGCCTGATCGCGGTCGCTCCGCAACGACTGGCCCGGGCGGCAGCCCTGCCACTTGCCGTGGTGGCCGCCCTGATCCTCTTCGGGGTCGGCTATCTCGCCCAGGATTCCCTGGAGCGCAATCGGTATCTCGAGCCCCGCTTCGTCACGACCGGGCTGGCCGATGCCTTTGCCTGGGCAAGGGAGAGCGAGCCAGGAACCAGGATCGGCTCGACCGCTACCCGGATCTACCCGCTGACCAACCCCGGACTGGACAACCGGGTCTTCTTCATCGGTCGTCGCCAGTCACAGGGTGGCTTCACTCGGGTGACCGACTGCCGTGAGTTCGTCGATTCAGTCAACTCCCAGTCACCCGATTTCCTCGTCGCCAGCCTCGATCGCGAAGGTCTCAAACGGGACTACCCACCCGAGGTAGCGTGGCTGGATCGCGAGCCGGCAGCCCGGCCGCTGTTCAGGCGGCCGCCGACCGCGGTATTCGAACTGACGGGATCCCTCGATCCCGATCGGTGCCGGCGGTAGGCCGGTCCCGGCATACTGGCCTTTCCGATGGCAGACATGGACCGGATACGTAACTTCTCGATCATCGCCCACATCGACCACGGCAAGTCGACCCTCGCCGATCGCATCCTCGAGCTGACCGGGGCGGTCGATCCGAAGAAGATGCGTGAACAGATCCTCGACTCCATGGATCTCGAGCGCGAGCGTGGGATCACCATCAAGGCACAGGCCGTGAGGGTCGGGTTTCGGGCGGGGGACGGCAACGAGTACGACCTGCACCTGATCGACACACCGGGCCACGTCGATTTTTCCTACGAGGTCTCACGGAGCCTCGCGGCCTGTGAGGGTGCGCTGCTGGTCGTCGACGCGGCCCAAGGGGTCGAAGCCCAGACCGTGGCCAACACCTACCTGGCCATCGAGAACGGCCTCGAGCTGATCCCGGTCCTCAACAAGGTCGATCTGCCAGGTGCCGAGCCCGACCGGGTCGCCGGTGAGGTTTCCGACCTGCTCGGGATCGACCCGGACGAGATCCTCAGGATCTCGGCCAAGACCGGCGAGGGGGTACCGGAGGTCCTCGAGGCAATCGTCGAGCGTGTTCCTCCGCCGACCGGGGACCCCGAGGCGCCGGCCCGGGCGTTGATCTTCGACTCCGAGTTCGATCAGTACCGCGGCGTGGTCGCCTATGTCCGGATGGTGGACGGTTCCTTTGCCAAGGGGGAGGAGGTCCTTGCCATGCAGAACGGTACGGTGGCCGACCTCGACGACATCGGCTTCTTCGGCCCGGCGATGACCCCGGTCCCGAAGATAGGCACCGGTGAGGTCGGCTACGTGATCACCGGCATCAAGGATGTGGCCCTGCTTCGGGTCGGCGACACCCTCACCGGCAAGGCACGGCCGGCCGGGGAGCCACTCGAGGGGTATCGGGACGTCAAGCCGATGGTCTTTTGCGGGCTGTTCCCGATCGATACCGAACGCTACGAGGACCTCCGTGACGCGCTCGATCGAATGGGGCTGAACGATGCCGCGCTCAGCTGGGAGCCCGAGACCTCCGACGCCCTCGGCTTCGGCTTCCGGTGTGGCTTTCTCGGTCTGCTCCACATGGAGATCGTGCGGGAGCGCCTGGAACGCGAGTACGGCCTCGAGTTGCTGGCCACCAGCCCGACCGTGCGATACCTGGTCAGGCTCATCGGCGGGGAGGAGGTCGAGGTCCGGAGCCCGACCGAGATGCCCGAGCCCGGCTCGATCGAGGCGATCGAGGAGCCCTACATCAGGGCAACGATCGTCACGCCATCCGACTATGTCGGGCCGATCATGGAGCTCTGCCAGGGCAGGCGGGGCACCCACGTCGACATGGACTACCTCAGCCCGACCCGGGTCCAGATCCGTTACGACCTTCCGCTGGCCGAGATCGTGCTCGACTTCTTCGATGCCCTCAAGTCGGCCACCAAGGGCTATGCCTCGCTCGACTATGAGCCGATCGGCAACCGGGAGTCCGACCTGGTCAAGGTCGATGTTCTGTTGGCCGGTGATCGGGTCGATGCCCTCTCGGTGATCGTCCACCGCGAGTTTGCCTACCACCAGGGCAAGCAGCTGGTTGAACGGCTGCGCAAGACGATCCCTCGCCAACAGTTCGACATCCCGGTCCAGGCGGCAATCGGTGCGCGGATCCTGGCCAGGGAGACGGTCAAGGCCGTGAGGAAGGATGTCACCGCCAAGCTCTACGGGGGAGACGTGACCAGGAAACGAAAACTGCTGGAGAAGCAGAAGAAGGGCAAGAAGCGGATGAAGAACGTCGGCCGGGTCGAGGTTCCCCAGGAAGCCTTCCTGAGCGTCCTCGAACTGGACGAGTGAGCCCGGCCTTGCGGGCGTTGGTAGTTTGCTCGCGATGACGGTCGAGACCGCAGCTGTCGGAAAGTCCTGGGACCCGTTCGAGTACGAGGTCGGCAGCGTGAAGATCCGTGAGTACGCGGCTGCCGTCGGGTTCGATGATCCGATCTATCACGATGACGCCGCAGCCCGGGGAGCCGGCTTCAGGGGAATCGTCGCTCCACCGATGTTCTGTGTCGTCTACTCGGCAGGGGCGATGGCCCCGGCCCTGTTCGACCCCGAGGTCCAGATGGACTTCGCCTCGATGGTCCATGGCAGCCAGGAGTTCCACTGGGGCGAGCCAGTCTGTGCGGGGGACACCGTCACCACCACCGCCAGCTGCATCGAGATCGAGGAGCGGGACGGCAAGGGTTTCTACGTGTTCGGAACGGTTTCGCTCAACCAGGACGGGAGTGAGACGGTGCGAGGCACCTGGACGAACATCGTCAGGAACCCCTGATGAGTCCGATGGCCCCCGGAGACAGCCTGCCTGAACTGAGGGTGACCCCGGACCGGTACCTGCCCCACAGGTACGCCGGGGCCTCGGGGGACTTCAACCCGATTCACATCGACAGCGAATTCGCTCGCTCGGTTGGTCTGCCAAGCTCGATTCTCCACGGCCTCTACGTGATGGGTCTGGTCTCGAAGGCGCTGATCGACTCCAGCGGCGGAGACCCGCGGAACCTCAAGTCCCTCTCGGTCCAGTTTCGGGGGATGAGCTTTCCCGAGCAGGAGATCACCGTCACCGGTGAGGTCACCGCTGCCGATGACGGCCACCTCGAAGTCGACCTGGTCGCCATCCAGGGCGATACCCAGGTGATCAGGAATGCCTCGGCCGAAATCCTGGCCGATTCCTGACCGAGCCTCGATCTGCGACAGGCCGACGCTCCTCCCTCCTAGAATCAAGGCGTGCTAACTCAACGGCAGGAGACCATCCTTGGCCTGGTCGTAGAGCGCTACCTGGAAACCGGTCGGCCGGTCGGCTCCAAGGCGCTTGCCTCTACCCCGGGACTCGATTGCAGCGCTTCCACGGTCAGGGCCGAGTTCGCATCGCTCGAACGCGGCGGCCTCCTGAGCCACCCCCACACCTCGGCCGGTCGCGTGCCGACCGACCTCGGTTATCGCGTCTATGTCGAGTCACTCATCGAGACGCTTCCCTCCCGACCGGCGGCCCCTCGCCAGCTGGAGCTTTCGCGAATGCGGCAGGAGGTCGACCAGGCGATGCGGGAAGCGACCCGTGCCCTCTCCCAGATGACCGACCTCCTGGCCCTCGTGGTCGCCCCGCCCCTCGGCACGGCCAAGATCCACCGGGTCGAGGCGATGCTCCTCAAGCCCAACGTCGTGATGGTGATCGTGATCACCTCGGCCGGTGACGTGACCAAGCGTGCCTTCACCTTTCCCCAGCCGGTCGATCCGGGGCTGGTCGAATGGGCATCGAGCTACCTGAACGAAGTCCTGTCCGGGATAGACATCGGCGCCCGGCGTATCTCCTCTCGCCTGGCCGACCCTTCCCTGGGAGCACCGGAGGCCCAGTTCATCGAGCGGCTGGCCCCGGCAGTGACCGACCTCGAACATGAGGGCGAGGCGACCCTGTACATAGAGGGCACCGGCCGCCTCCTCGAGCAGCGTCGTGCCGCCGAGCTGCCCCAGATCGACCGTCTGATGACGGCCCTCGAGCAGAGGGCTTCGGTGCTGAGGATGATGCGTTCGGCGATCGACGAACGCTCGGTCTTCCTCTGGATCGGCGCCGAGAACCCCCAACCCGAGATGCGTGCGGTCAGTGTCGTCGGGGCCAACTTCGGCCTGGCGCACCGGAACCTCGGATCGGTCGGCGTGCTCGGGCCCACTCGGATGGATTACGAGACAGCGATTGCCGCGGTCAATGAGGCGGCGCGGGAACTCTCGAACTACTTCGAGAACCTCGACGTATGAACCAGAGGGACTATTACGAGATCCTCGGGGTATCCCGGGAGGCCTCCGAGGCCGAGATAAAGAAGGCTTTTCGAAGCACGGCCCGTCGCCTGCATCCCGACGTCAACGACCATGATCCGGCGGCCGAGGAGAAGTTCAAGGAGGCAGCCGAGGCCTACGAAGTGCTATCCGATCCCGACCGACGGGCGACCTACGACTCCTTTGGCCATGAGGGGCTCGAGTCCGGCGGTTTCAGTCCACGGTCGGCCGGCTTCGGCTCGATCGAGGACCTGTTCGGTGCCTTCTTCGGCGGTGCCCCTTTCGGTCGACGGGGTCCGGCACCGGGGGGAGACGTCGGGGCGATGGCCGAGATCGACCTGGCCGACGTGGTGACCGGGACCGAGCGCGAGGTCGAGTTCGACGTGGTCGCCTCCTGTGACGAGTGCAGGGGCAACGGGGCCGAGCCCGGGACCGCGATCGAGCGGTGTGAGCAGTGCGGCGGCAGTGGCGAGCTCCGGACGACGACCCGTACCCCTTTCGGACGGGTGGTCCGGGCCAACCCATGTGACGCCTGCCGGGGCGAGGGCCGCCGCCCGGTGTCGCCCTGTCCGAAGTGCACCGGACTCGGTCGAAGGCACACCACCCGCACCTGGAAGGTCGAAATCCCGGCCGGGATCGACGACGGCCAGAGGATCCGGATAAACGGCGCCGGTCACGCCGGCGAACCGGGCGCGCCCCCGGGTGACCTCTACGTACAGGTTTCGGTCAAGCCCCGGGACGGCTTCATCCGGGACGGAGACGATGTCGTGTCCGTCGTTCCCCTGGATGCGACCACGGCGATGCTCGGCGGCCAACTCGACGTCGAGACGCTCGACGGCATCAGGGCGGTCGAGGTCAGGCCCGGAACCCAACCCGGGGCAGAGGAGGTCCTGAAGGGGCTCGGGCTGCCCCCACTCGGCAACGGGAAGAGGAGGGGAGACCAGCGGGTCGTGTTCAACGTGGTGATCCCTTCCAACCTCTCGGGGGAGCAGGCGCAGATCGTCCGCGAACTCGACGAAACCCTCGGGGGCCAGAATCGTCCCGACGAGCGTGACGGCCTCTTCGCCCGCCTTCGGCGGGCGGCCCGCTGAGGTGGTCGCTTGATCAGGCTGAGCATTTCCTGCCATCCGGACCAGGCCGAGTTCGTACTGGCCGAGCTGGTCGGAATCGCCCCGACCGGAGTGGAAGAGCGCACCGGTGACGGCCGGATCGAGTACGCGATCTACGGAGCGCCTGGCGAGCTGCCCGAGATCGGTGAGATCGAGGCCGTCTGTGCCGAGGGGGTGGTCGAGGTCCGGGCGTCAGAGGTGCCTTCCGACTGGGACAGCCGATGGAGGGACTTCCACCAACCGGTCACCGTCTCATCGGGATCCGGTCGGGAGCAGGTCTGGGTAGGGGCTCCGTGGCATGACCGACCGGCCGATCCCGGCGCGGCCGTGGTGATCGACCCCGGAAGGGCATTCGGGACCGGCTCCCACCCGACCACGAGACTCTGCCTCGGCCTGATGCTGGACCTCCACGAGGGCGGGCTGGCCGGAGGGGGGCTCTCCGACATCGGCACCGGTTCCGGCGTTCTGGCGATAGTCGGCTCCCTGCTCGGCTGGGATCCGGTCTCGGGCTCGGACCATGAGGTTGCCTCGGTCGAGGCAGCGACCGCCAACGCCAGGGGCAACCTGGCCACGGTCGATTTCACCCGCCATGACCTGCGCGACGGGTTCGATTCCCTCGAACCGACCCTCACGGCGAACCTGACGGCTCCCCTGTTGGCCACTCTCTCGGCCGGCCTTCCCGAGGGCAACCTGCCGCTCAGAATTGTCTGTTCGGGGCTGCTGGAGGAAGAGACTGGGAGAGTGGTTGGGGCATTCTCCGGAGCGGGCTACCGCTTGGCCCAGGAAAGGTCACTGGAAGGCTGGTCCGGACTCCTGCTGGAACTGGAACGGGATTGAACGGCTCGGGAAACAGACCAATCGGCTTCCTCGACTCCGGGGTCGGGGGCCTGACCGTGCTCCATGAATGCCTGGTCTCGCTGCCTGCCGAGGACTTCCTGTACTTCGGTGACAGCGGCCACTTCCCCTACGGCACCAAGACCAAGGACGAGCTCAGGAAGAGGGTCGATCTGATCTCCGACCTCCTCTTTGCGCGGGGAATCGGAATGCTGGTGGTCGCCTGCAACTCGGCGACCGCCGCGGCCTCGGACCTGATCCGTGAAAAGGCACTCGAGGCCGGGGTACCGGCCGTCACCGTCATCGGCCCCGAGGCCGAGATCGCAGCCTCGATTTCCGGGAACGGCAGGGTCGGGGTCCTGGCCACCCCGGCGACGGTGGCCAGCCACGCCTACGCCGAGGCCCTCGACGCCCTCGGGCGTCCGCTGACGGTGACTGAGGTCGCTGCTCCCGACCTGGCGCCGATCATCCAGGAAGGCTCTTCCTTCGACGGCCAGGTGATGGATACCGTCCGCACCTACTGCCGCCCACTGAGGGAGGCCGGTGTTGACACGGTCATCCTCGGCTGTACCCACTACCCGCTGGTTGCCCCCATGCTCCAGCGACTCCTTGGCCGTGACGTTCGCCTCGTCACGGCCGGACACGCGATCGCGGCTGAAGTCCAGAGGACCCTTGCGAGTTCGGGTGGGCTCTCGGCCGGGGATCGGGAGGGCGACTACCGCTTTCTCGTGACCGGTGACGTCGATGCCTTCGTCCGGCTCGGCACGAGATTTCTGCAGCTGCCACTCGACGGCCGGGTCGAGGCGGTCGAGCTCTGAGTCCGACCACTCGTCCAGGGGTCAATTCGGCCTCGGGGCAGTTGGCCGATACGCTTTCGACATGACTATCGCTGAGCAGGTCAAATCAGATGCCCAGGCGGCCCTCAAGGCCGGTGACCGCCGACGTGCCTCGGCCCTGCGGATCATCCAGGACGCCCTGCAGCAGGAGCTCAAGCTGGGCAAGGGCGATGAGCTCGCTGCCCTGCAGCGCGAGCGGAAGAAGAGGCTCGAGGCAGCCGAGGCCTATCGCGACGCCGGCCGGGATGAACAGGCCGCTGATGAGGAGTTCGAGGCCGACCTGATCAGTGAATACCTTCCGGCCCAGCTCTCCGACGAAGAGCTCACCGGGCTGGTCCAGGAGGCGATCGCTGAAGTCGGGGCGAGCGACCCGTCCCAGATGGGCCAGGTTATGGGGCTCCTGAAGGAAAGGGTCGGCGGCAGGGCTGACGGAAAGAGGATCAGCACCGTTGTGCGGGAGCAGCTTGGCTCGTAGGACACTGACCCTGGATAACCACGTTGCTGCCGAGTTGGCCGGTTCCGAGGACTCGGTCCTCAGGGCACTCAGGGAGCGAACCTCGAGCAAGGTCCACCTCCGCGGCAACCTGCTCACGCTCGAGGGGGACGAGTCCGAGATGGACCAGGCGGCACAACTGGTCGACGGCATGGTCGACCTGATCGAAAGCGGACACGAGGTCGGACCATCGACCCTGGCCTCGGTTGATGATGCCCTGCAGTCGTCCCGGAATCCCGGCGAAGTCCTCGAGGACGTCGTCTGGAGCCATCGGAACAAGACGATCGCGCCGAAGACGGTCAACCAGAAGCAGTACGTCGACTCGGTTCGGCAAAACACGGTTACCTTCGGGATCGGGCCCGCCGGAACCGGCAAGACCTTCCTTGCCGTCGCGATGGCCGCTGCCGCCCTCGTCCAGGGTGATATCCAGCGGATCATCCTCACCCGTCCCGCAGTCGAGGCCGGGGAGAGCCTCGGCTTCCTGCCCGGGGACATCCAGGCCAAGGTCGACCCCTACCTGCGGCCACTGTTCGACGCCCTCTACGACATGCTCGACCCCGACAGGGTCAATGCCTATTTCGAGAAGGGAGTGATCGAGGTTGCCCCGTTGGCCTTCATGCGGGGGCGGACCCTGAACGATGCCTTCATCATCCTCGACGAGGCCCAGAACACCACACCGGAGCAGATGAAGATGTTCCTGACCAGGCTGGGCTTCAACTCCAAGATGGTCGTCACCGGGGACATCACCCAGGTAGACCTACCGAGGGACCGCCGCTCGGGACTCGTGGTGGTCAGGGAGATCCTGCGCTCGATCGACGGGATCGACTTCATCGAGTTCGGTGAGGCCGATGTGGTGCGTCACCATCTGGTTCAGAAGATCGTCTCGGCCTATGGTCTCCATGCGGAAGGCCGGAACGAGGATTGAGCCTCGATCTCGATGACGTGCCGGTCGATCTGCGTCCGGCCGTGACCGCGACCCTTTCGGCAGTCGGACTGACTGGTGAGTGTCACCTCGCGGTGACCTTGGTTCCCCCTGAGGAAATGCAGGAACTCAACCTCCGTTTCAGGGGCAGGGATGTCCCGACCGACGTTCTCTCTATGCCGATAGATGAGAGTCCCGATACCCCTGGGCCGAGAGAGCTGGGGGACGTGTTCATCTGCGAACCGGAGTGCCACTCGGTCCCCGAGGCAGTGGTCCACGGGGTCCTCCATCTCTGTGGATTCGACCACGAGGTCGACCGCGGTGAAATGCTCGAACTCCAAGACCGAATCGTGGCCGGACTGGATTCCCGATGACCGCGGAGATCCCTCTTGGGAATACCGGTCGTGCCGGCTTCGTCGGTGTTGCCGGGAGGCCGAACGTCGGCAAATCGACCCTGGTAAACGCCCTGGTCGGCTCTGAAGTCGCGATCTCATCGGTAAGGCCACAGACGACCAGGCGGGCGATCCGCGGGATCTACACGGATCCGGAAGCCGGGGTCCAGATGGTCCTGGTCGATCTGCCGGGCGTCCAGCGCCCGCTGGATCGCCTGACCAGCCGGATGCAGAAACGGGTCGAGCGGGAGCTGGCCGACGCCGACATCGCCTTGCTCGTCCTGAACGCTCAGGAGGGAATCGGGCCGGGCGACCGGTTCATCGCATCGGCCCTGCTCGGCGCCGGGACCGAAACACCGGTCATCTGCGCCGTCAACAAGGCCGACCTGGTCGGTCGGGAAATAGTCCCGGTGCTAGACGAGGCGGCCAGGCTCGAGGGGGTGGATGAGGTCTTTCCGGTGAGCGCCATGACCGGGGAGGGCGTCGGAAACCTCAGGCAGGGTCTCGCTGCGCTGCTGCCGGAGGGTCCGTTCCTCTATCCCGAGGATGCAACCTCTGACCAGTCCCCCGAGCTCCTGCTCGCCGAACTGATTCGGGGCGAGGTCCTGCGCCTGACCCGGGAGGAGGTTCCCCATGCGGTAGAGGTCGAGGTGCTCGCGATCGAGGTGAAGGAGGACGGACCGGATCTCGTCCTGGCCGAGATCTGGGTCGAAACCCCGTCCCAACGGGGAATCCTGATCGGGCGAGGTGGCAAGAGGCTGACCGAGATAGGGACGGCGGCCAGGAAAAGGATCGAGCGCAAACTAGACCGACCGGTCTACCTCGATCTCCAGGTCAAGGTCAGGTCGCGGTGGCGGCGGGATGACTCGATGCTTGACCGGCTCGGTATCGAGTGATTCGCGGTTAAGACCTTACGATTGTCGAGTGCCCGTGATTTCGACCCGTTCATTTGTTGCCACAGCGTTCGCCCTGCCCTGCCTCCTGGTCATGGGCATGGTGGTCGCCGGCTGCGGCAGCGGCCCCGACAGGGAGGAGGACCGGGCCCAGATCGAGGCACTCTTCGAGCGGATCAGCTCGGCCAACGTTCGCCAGGATGCCAGGGCGTACTGCGAGGTCTTCTCTCCCGAGAGCCTCGAGAAAGCCTTCATCAGCCTCTCGCGCTGCATCAGGGAGACCGATGACGTCTTCACCCGCTCCCGCGAGTCCGGCGTGGCACCGACCAGGCTCGAAGTTGCCGAGGTCACCTTCGTCGATGACCGGGCCAGGGTCGAGCTGACGGGTCGGACCGGTGAGGCCAACCTGATCGA
>JBBAUQ010000001.1:21753-37537 GCA_040398125.1 Solirubrobacterales bacterium
GTTCACCACCAGGGAGGGGGCGGACGGTTGAACGAGCCGGTCGAGCTTTCCTTTGACGATCGCGGCCTGATCCCCTGCGTCACCCAGGATGCCCGGACCGGCCGGGTGCTGACCCTTGCCTGGATGAACAGGGAGGCATATGAGAAGACGGTCGAGACCGGTGAGATCCACTTCTTCAGTCGATCGCGCGGCGAGCTCTGGCACAAGGGCGAGAGCTCGGGCAACATCCAGAAGGTCGTCGACCTGAGGGTCGACTGTGACGGCGATTCCCTGCTGGCCCTGGTCGAACCGGCGGGCCCCGCATGTCACACAGGTGAGACGAGCTGTTTCTATCGCGATGCCCAGGACGGGTCCGATCCCGATCCGGCGATCGCCGAAGCCCTCGAGGCCCTTACCGAGACGCTGGCATCCAGGGCGGCCGAGATGCCGGAAGGTAGCTATACCGCTCGCCTGCTCGGCGATCCGGCCCTGACCGGGGAGAAGGTCCGAGAGGAGGCAGCCGAGGTGGTCGAGGCGGCATCGGTCGAGACTGACGAGCGGGTCCTCGAAGAAGCAGCGGATGTCCTCTACCACCTGGCGGTGCTGCTCGCCTCGCGTGACCTCCAACTGTACGGCGTCCTCGAGGTGCTGAATGACCGTCGCGGCTGAGCTCCAGGACCGGCTGTCACCGGATCTCGAGACGGCCAGGGAGCTGGCTAGAGAGGCAAATGTCATCCCTGTGCGGATGACCTTCACCGAGGACTGCGAGACACCGGTGTCGGCGCTCCTCAAGTTGAGGGGGGATGGCCCCAGCTTCCTGCTCGAATCGGCCGAGCGGGGGCAGGTGGGCCGATACTCATTCATCGGGATCGAGCCTCGCGCCCAGCTGAGGTGGAGTGAAGGCGAGCTGCTCGAGTACCGGGCGACTGCTGCCGGCCCCGATTCGGAGCCGAGTCTCGTGATCCCGGCAGATGATGCCTACACGGCCCTCGACCTCTACCTCCAGCGTTACAGGGTCGCCGAGGTCGAGGATCTGCCTCCCTTTGCCGGCGGTGTCGTGGGGATGTTCGGCTATGACCTGGTGCGGGCGGTCGAACCCCTCGGGGAGGCCAATCCCGACCCGGTCGGACTCCCCGACCTCGCCCTGCTGGTCACCGATGCGATGGTCGTTTTCGACCACCTCCACAACCAGATGACGATTCTGGCCTGCGCCTTCACCGAAGACCGGTCGATCGAGGAAGCCTATGAAGAGGCCGCTGCGACGATCGCCCGGGTGAGGGAGCGCCTGAGGGGGCCCGTGCCGACCGCCGAGGCTGCCGGGGCGATCGAGCCGCCCGACTTCGAGTCCAACATGACCCGGTCCGAGTTCGAGGGTGTGGTCAGTCGGATCATCGAGTACGTCAGGGCCGGCGACGCCTTCCAGGTGGTCCCTTCCCAGAGATTCACGGCCGAGGCAAAGGTCTCGGCCCTTTCCCTCTACAGGGGCCTGCGGGCCATTAACCCTTCGCCCTACATGTACTTCGTCGAGTTCGGTGACTTCGAACTGGCCGGGGCCTCGCCCGAACCGCTTCTCAAGGTGAGCGGAGACCGGGTCGAGATCAGACCGATCGCCGGCACGGCCCCCCGGGGAGCGACCCATGAAGAAGACGTCGAGCTCGCCGAGCAGCTGATCTCGGATCCCAAGGAGCGGGCCGAGCACGTGATGCTCGTCGATCTGGCGAGGAATGACATCGGCCGGGTGGCCGAGTACGGCTCGGTCGAGGTCGAGGAGCTGATGGTGGTCGAGCACTACTCCCACGTCATGCATATCGTCAGCCGGGTTACGGGCCGACTCAGGGACGGCCTGGGAACCCTCGACGTCCTCCGGTCGGTACTCCCGGCCGGGACGCTGTCCGGGGCACCCAAGGTCAGGGCGATGCAGATCATCGACGAGCTCGAACCGGTCAAGCGAGGGGCCTACGGGGGGGCTGTCGGGTACATGGACTGGAGCGGGGACCTCGATACGGCGATCCACATCCGGACCGCAGTAGTCAAGGACGGCCAGATCCACGTTCAGACCGGAGGGGGGACCGTGGCCGACGCCGTTCCTTCACGGGAGTACGAAGAGTCGCTGAACAAGGCCAGGGCTATGTTCAAGGCAGTCGAGATGGCCTGTGAGAACCCGGAGTGGGACTAGGCCCTTGAAGGTGCTGGTGATCGACAACTACGACTCATTCACCTGGAATCTCGTCCAGTACGCCGGCGAGCTCGGGGCCGAGGTCGAGGTCGTTCGCAATGATCGGGCAACGGTCGGCGAGCTGCTCGATGCAGGCTACGAGAGGGTGATCGTCTCGCCCGGACCACGCACGCCTGACGAGGCCGGGATCTCGGTCGAGGCGATTCGTGAATTCGCCTCCCATGGGGTCCCGGTACTCGGCGTATGTCTCGGACACCAGTCCCTGGTTCAGGCCTTCGGTGGCGAGGTCGTGCGAGGGGAACCGGTTCACGGCAAGGAAGCGATCGTCGAGCATGATGAGCGGACGATCTTCGCCGGATTGCCGAACCCTCTCAAGGTGGGCCGCTACCACTCCCTGATCGCTGCCGCCGACGTTCCCGACGACCTCGAAGTCAGCTCGACCGGCGAGGGTGTCGTCATGGGAGTGAGACACCGCACCCTCCCGGCAGAGGGTGTCCAGTTCCACCCGGAATCGATCCTCACGCCTGACGGACGCCTGATGATCCGGAACTTCCTTCTCGGAGGCTCGCCCGATGCCTAACGACATCGTCACCCGGGCGCTCGACGCCGTGGCGTCGGGCAGTGACCTGACCTCTGACCATGCCGAAGCCGTCCTCGCCGAAATCATGGAAGGAAGGACCGATGAGGTCCAGACGGCGGCGTTCCTCATGGCGCTTCGGACCAAGGGGGAGACGGTGACCGAGATAGTCGGTCTGGCACGAACGATGCGAGGACTGGCGACCACGGTCCAGGCCAATCGCAGCGAGCTCGTAGATACGGCCGGGACCGGGGGTGGGCCGACTACCTTCAACGTCTCGACAGGTGCTGCCCTGGTCGCCGCAGGCGCCGGCTGTGCCGTGGCCAAGGCTGGCAACCGCTCGAACACCAGCAGATGCGGTTCGGCCGACCTGCTCGAGGCTCTCGGCGTCAGGATCGAGCTGAGTCCGGAAGAGGTTGCGGAGCAGATTGACCAGTTCGGTTTCGGCTTCATGTTCGCCCCGGTCTTCCACCAGGCGATGGCAAGCGTCGTCCCGGTTCGCAAGGCCCTCGCCGTGCGTACGGTTTTCAATTTCCTCGGTCCTTTGACCAACCCGGCCTCGGCGACGAGACAGGTGGTCGGGGTAGCCGAGAGGACCTACCAGGAGACCATCGCCGAAGCCCTGCTGGCCCTGGGGACCGAGCATTCCCTGGTCGTTTCAGGAGATGACGGTGTGGATGAGGTCTCGATCAGCGGTCCGACCCGGGTAATCGAGGTCAGGGATGGATCGACCTCCGAGTTCTTCGTCGAGCCGGCCGACTTCGGCCTTGGAAGAGCTGAACTCAGTGAGGTCGAGGGTGGTGAGCCCGATGAGAATGCTGCGCTCGTCAGGCGTGTGCTCGAGGGTGAGCCCTCGCCGGCCCGGGACCTCACGCTGATGAATGCCGCGGCTGCGATCTACGTCGCCGGAAAGGCCCCTGACCTGAAGACAGCGATCGACGTGGCCGCCGAAGCGATTGATTCGGGTGCGGCGCTCCGGGTCCTCACGGATCTGGCCGACTTTCCGACCGGGTAGTAGTCTTCGGCACGTCCAGTGGGAGTACTCGACGACCTGATCAGTGCTGCGACTTCAGACGTCCAGCAGCGGCGCCGCGAAGTTCCGGTGGAAAGCCTGGAGGAACGGCTCGGTGAGCGGGGCCTCGACCGTCCCTTCATGGAGGCTGTCTCGAGTCCCGGGATGTCCCTGATCTGTGAGTTCAAGCGGCGCTCCCCGAGCGCCGGGGAAATAGCGCCCGGTCGCTCGCTTGCCGAACAGGTTGCCGCCTATGAGAGGGGTGGGGCAGCTGCGCTTTCGATCCTGACCGATGGACCGAGCTTCAACGGCGGACTCACCGACCTGGCCGAGGCCCGTGAGGTGTCGAACCTCCCGATCCTCCGAAAGGACTTCATCGTCGATCCCTACCAGGTGGTCGAGTCGGCGGCCTGCGGCGCCGACGCCATCCTCCTGATCGCCCGGGTGCTCGACGACTCCAGGCTCGATGAATTTCAGGCCCAGGCGGCCGAGCTCGATCTCGACTGCCTGGTCGAGGTCCATGACGAGCCCGATCTCGAGCGAGCGCTCGGGTCCGGTGCCGAGGTGATCGGCATCAACAATCGCAACCTCGACAACGGCAGGGTTGACGTAGCTACCACCTATGAACTGATCACCGATATCCCGGCAGGGCAGCTGGTGGTGTCCGAGAGCGGTATCTCCCAGAGGGAGGAACTGGTCGAGATGGAACGGGTCGGGGTCGACGGCGCCTTGATCGGCGAGACCCTGATGCGATCAGATGATCCCGAGACGAAGGTCCGCGAGCTCTCGGGGACCGGTGAGGCGACCTCGGAGCACCTGCTCCCCTGAACCGCTTTAGAAAACCCTTGGGAGTTTTTTAGCGGCGTTGAAAGACCGGGTCCCACAATGCGACCCGTGTCGAGTAGCAGCAGTAGCAGCAGGGGTATTGCCCGACTCTTCCTGGCCGCCATCGGTGGTGGACTGGTGGTCGCCGTCGCCGGAATCGTTCTGCTGAGTACGGGATTCCTCGATCGCCAGGCGCGTTCGGGAGGGGATGGCCTGGCCAGCATCGCCCCGGTCCAGACCCGTGACTCATCGGAGTGGGACGTCGGCGCGATCTATGACGAGACCAGCCCGGCGGTCGGCTTCATCACTGCTGCCGGGGGTTCATCAGCTATGCCCGGTAGTCCTGCGCCCAGTCAGGGCGAGGCAACGGGATCCGGCTTCCTGATCGATCGGGAAGGTCACGTGGTCACCAACGACCACGTCATCGCCGGAGCCGCCGATATTTCGGTGCGGTTCGGGGAGGAAGACATCGAGGCCGAGCTGGTCGGCTCCGACCCCTCGACCGACCTGGCGCTACTGAAGCTGTCCGAAGTTCCCGGGGACGCCTCGCCGGTGGAACTCGGAAATTCCGACGGGGTCGAGGTCGGGGATCCAGTCGTCGCCATCGGCAACCCCTTCGGCCTCGACCACACCGCCACCACCGGAATCGTTTCAGCTCTCCAGCGAGAGATCTCGAGCACCAACGGGTACTCGATCTCGGACGTGATCCAGACCGATGCCTCGATCAATCCCGGGAACTCGGGCGGCCCGCTTCTCGACCACAAGGGTCAGGTCATCGGGGTGAATTCCCAGATCGCGACAGGAGGCGCCTCTAACGGCAGCGTCGGGATCGGTTTCGCCGTACCGTCCAGGACGGTCGGAGACGTGGTCCGGCAGTTGCTCGAGAAGGGCGAAGTCGAGCATGCCTGGATCGGGATCGCCGGATTGGACCTCGAACCCGAGATCTCTGCATCGATCGGGCTGGACGAGGAGACCGAGGGCGTCCTGGTCCGTGGGGTCGAAGAGGGGGGTCCGGCGGCCTCTGCCGGAATCAAGCCCTTCCAGGGTGCCGGCGAGAGCGGGGACGTGATCGTGGCAATCGACGGCAGGCGGCAGCCGACCATGGCCGAGATCTCGGCTTTCGTGAATCGCTCCGATCCGGGTGACGTAGTCGAGCTGACCGTCCTCCGCAACGGACGCGAACGTACCGTGAAGCTGGAGCTCGGCGAGCGCCCTGGCTGACCGGAGCTCCGGCGCTGCAGGGCCGGCGCTATCCACTCCCGAAAGGGGGAGTGCCATACCCTTGATGAAGGATGAAGGTCAAGGTCTGTGGCATAACCAACCTCGAGGATGCCGACGCGGCCGTGCGTCTGGGCGCATGGGCGATCGGCCTGATCCACTTCAAGGGCAGTCCCAGGGCGGTCAGGTTCGGTGAGGCCGCCCGAATCGGTGCCGCGCTCCAGCGCAAGTGCGAACTGGTCGGTGTTTTCGTCAACCCGACCCTGGATCGGGTGGCCGAGTGTGTCGAGAACGCCGGCCTGACCATGGTCCAGCTGAATGGCGAGGAGGGACCGTCCTTCTGCACCGAAGTTGCCCGTCGCACCGGCACCAGGGTGATCAAGGGGATTGCCGTATCCAGTGCGGCCGACATCCACCAGGCCGAGGCCTACAGGACGGACTGGCACCTGTTCGACACCAAGGTTCCCGGAATGAGCGGAGGGACGGGAGAGGCTTTCGACTGGGAGTTGCTGAGCGACCATCGGTCGGCCGTTCCGTTCATCCTGGCCGGGGGGCTCAACCCGGAAAACGTCTCCGAGGCGATCGCGGTCGCCCGGCCTGACGCTGTTGATGTCGCAAGCGGAATCGAATCGCGACCCGGACACAAGGACCCCGAGCTGATGGCCCGATTCTTCGACGCAGCCCAGCCGAGCAAGGTGGCCGAGTGATGAGCCGCTCGGCCCAGCAGGCACCGGAATCGCGTTCCGGCAGGTTCGGACCCTACGGCGGCCGATATGTACCCGAAACCCTCATCCCGGCGCTCGATCAGCTCGAGGTGGCCTGGAGCGAGGCACGGGACGACCCGTCTTTCATGTCTCGCCTGGAGTTGCTCAGGCGCGACTTCATCGGGCGCCCAACGCCGCTCTACCTTGCCGAGAGGCTGGGTCAGGCGGTCGGCCGGAAGGTCTACCTCAAGCGGGAGGACCTTGCCCATACCGGCGCCCACAAGATCAACAATGCCGTTGGCCAGGTCCTGCTGGCGCTGCAGATGGGGAAGACCAGGGTGATCGCCGAAACCGGAGCCGGACAGCACGGAGTTGCAACTGCAACGGCCTGCGCCCTGCTGGATGTGGAGTGTGTCGTCTACATGGGCAGCGAGGACATCAGGCGGCAGCGACCGAACGTCGAGCGGATGAAGCTGCTCGGGGCCGAGATCGTCGCCGTGGATGCCGGGGCAAGGACCCTCAAGGAGGCGGTCAGCGCCGCGATCAGGGACTGGGTCGAGAACGTCGAGACGACCCACTACGTGATCGGCTCGGCCGTGGGGCCGGCGCCGTTCCCCGACCTGGTCAGGGACATGCAGCGGGTGATCGGTGACGAGTCCCGGGAGCAGTGCCTGGAGCGCGAGGGGTCCCTGCCGGCGCGGGTGATCGCCTGTGTCGGCGGTGGTTCCAATGCGATCGGGACCTTCGCAGCTTTCCTCGGGGACGAGGAGGTCGAACTGGTCGGAGTCGAGGCAGCCGGGGAGGGGCTGGCCTCGGGACGCCACGGAGCCCCCCTGAGTGGCGGCCGAACGTCGGTGCTCCACGGTTCACTCTCTGCCGTGATCGCCGACGAGGAGGGGCAGATCCTCGAGGCACACTCGGTGTCGGCCGGACTCGACTACCCGGGGGTCGGACCGGAGCACGCTTACCTGAGGGACTCGGGCCGGGCCAACTACGTGGCGGTGACCGATGCCGATGCAGTTGCGGCCTTCTACTCGCTGAGCCGGCTCGAGGGGATAATTCCGGCGCTCGAGACGGCCCACGCCTTCGCCTGGCTGGAGGGTGAGGGGCGTGAGGGGCCTGACGGTTACGACCTGGTCTGCCTTTCTGGACGCGGAGACAAGGATCTGGCTGAAGTCATCGGGATGGCGGCCGAGTGAAGGAAGCAACCGGAACGGCCGGGGCCGAACAGATAGCGGGGGCCTTCGCGGCCGCTGCTGATCAGGCACGATCGGCCCTCATGCCCTACATGATGGGCGGGTTCCCGGACCCTCCCTCTTCGGCTGAAGTGGCTTCCGCCTACGTTGATGCCGGGGCCGATCTGATCGAGCTCGGCGTCCCCTTCTCCGATCCGCTCGCCGACGGACCGGTGATCCACGAGGCAGCCACCAGGGCGCTTGCCGAAGGCGTACGGCTGGATGACGTCCTCGACATCTGCAGGTCCGTCGCGGATCGGGTCCCGGTCGTGTTGATGGCCTACACCAACATGATCCTGGGAGGTGACGGTCCGGCCGAGTTCGGTCGGCGGGCTCGTGACGCGGGCGCTGCCGGGGTTATCGTCCCGGACCTACCCCTGGGTGAAGACGAACAGGTTCGTGAAGCGCTCGAGGAAAGTGGCCTGGCGGTCGTTCCGCTGGTCGCCCCGACGACCTCTCCCGAACGTAGAACGGAAATCTCCGCGGTTGCCAGTGGATTCCAGTACGTGGTCTCCGATGTTGGCACGACCGGCGAGAGGAAGGGTCTGCCGGCCGACCTGGAACGGCTGGTCTCGGAAGTCAGGGAGTCGAGCGAGGTTCCGGTAGCGGTCGGTTTCGGTATCGGCACCCCGGAGCAGGCCGGTGAGGTCGCCCAGCTGGCCGACGGAGTGATCATCGGCTCCCGGCTGGTGCGGATCCTCGCCGAGTCCGCCGATACCGACGAGGCAGTCGCCGGACTCAGGTCCTTCCTGGTCGAGGTTCGCGAGTCGCTCGGCCGGGTTTGACCGGACCGGTTCGCTAGGATCACCCCCGTGATCATCCCGGTGACATTCTTCATCGCGGTCGCACTGACGGTCGTCTCCTGGACCCTCGGACAGGGCGGCCCGGTTGCAGGCATCGTTTTTCTTGCCGTCATGATGGTCGGCATCCTGATCAAGATCTCGCTTCCCCTGGTCGAGAAGGCCAACCCGTACCTCCCCGAACGTCTCCGCAGGTAGGCACCGATGCGAATCGGGGTCCTGACTGGCGGGGGCGACTGCCCGGGACTCAACGCGGTGATCCGGGCCGTCGTCCGCAAGGGAGTGCGTGATTACGGCAATGAGTTCGTCGGTTACCGGGACGGCTGGCGGGGACCCCTCGAGGGTGAATCGGTGCCGCTCGACATCGACCGGGTACGGGGAATCCTGCCGCGGGGCGGGACGATCCTGGGTTCATCGAGAACGAATCCGATTGGTATCGAGGGCGGGATCGACCAGGTGCGCGGGAACCTCGCCGCTGACGCGGTGGACGGCCTGATCGCGATCGGGGGTGAGGACACCCTCGGAGTGGCCAACGAGCTCTCCCGGAACGGGGTGCAGGTCGTCGGGGTTCCGAAGACGATCGACAACGACCTCGAGGCAACCGATTACACCTTTGGCTTCGACACGGCGGTAAACATCGCAACGGAGGCCATCGACAGGCTCCACACCACGGCCGAGAGCCACCAACGGGTCCTGATCATCGAGGTGATGGGACGCCATGCCGGATGGATCGCCCTTTACTCCGGGCTCGCCGGCGGGGCCAACGTAATCCTCATACCGGAGCAGGAGTTTGATCTGGACCAGGTCTGCGCCTATGTCGAGAAGCGGTTCGAGGACCAGTACGCACCGATACTGGTGGTTGCCGAGGGGGCGGTCCCCAAGGGTGGCTTCCCCGATCGTGACGATGCCAAGACCGACGCTTTCGGACACGTCAGGCTGGGCGGGGTCGCCCACTGGCTCGAAGGCGAGATCGAGGCGCGGACCGGCAAGGAGGCCCGGGCAACCGTCCTCGGCCACATCCAGCGTGGCGGCACCCCGACCGCATTCGACCGGGTCCTGGCGACCAGGTTCGGGATCGCGGCCGTCACGGCCGCGAATAAGGGCGAGTGGGGAAAGATGACTTCACTGAAGGCAACCGAGATCGTCTTGGTCGATCTGGCCGATGCGGTCGAGAAACTCAAGACCGTGCCCCCTTCCCTGTACGAGGAGGCCGAAGTCTTCTTCGGCTAGGTAACGGGGGAACCGTTCAGCGCAGCAGGTTGGCCAAAGCCCCGGCCAGGTCGGCCTGCTTGAACTCGTAGCCGTTGTCCAGGGCGACCTTCGGGTAGACCCGCTGGCCCTCCTGGAGCACCCGGCCGAACTCGGGGCCGCGCACCAGGCCGAGGGCGAAGCCCGGAATCGGGACGACTGCCGGCCGCCCGAGGGCCTTGCCGAGCTGGCGGGCGAACTCGCGGTTCGTGACCGGGTTGGGCGAGGTCGCGTTGACCGGTCCCTCGGCTATCTCGTTCTCCAGGCTCCAGAGAAGGATCCCGACCTCGTCGTCTCGATGGATCCATGACATGTACTGCGATCCGTCACCGATCGGACCTCCCAGGCCCAGCCGGAACGGAGTCAGGAGCTCACCCAGAAGTCCTCCACTCGGATCGAGGACGTGGCCTGTCCTGATCGTGGCGACCCGGACCGAGTCACTGGCCACGGTATTGGCGGCCGCCTCCCACTCGACGACGACGTCAGCCAGGAAGTCATCTCCGGGCGGGGCATCCTCGTACAGCAGTTCATCGCCCCGGTTCCCGTAGTAGCCGATCGCCGAGCCCGAGATGAAGACGGGCGGCGGATCATCGGCCGTCGCGATCCCGTCGGCCAGGTTGCGGGTCGCCTTTATCCGGCTCTGGGCGATCTTTTCCTTGACCTTCGCGTTCCAGCGCTGGTTGATCGGCTCGCCGGCCAGGTTGACGACCGCGTCGGCGCCTTCCAGCGCCTTGCTCGGGGGCCGCTCCATGTTCGGTTCCCAGGCGTGCCACTCGACAGACGACTGGGCCCGGGCAGCCCTTTCGGGGTCCCTGCTCAGACCGACGACCTCGTCGCCGTGGTCCAGGAGCGCGTTGCAGAGGGCCGACCCGACCATCCCCGACGCGCCGCTGACGACTACTCGCCGCTTCTCACCGTTCCCCTGGTCACTCATTGCAGCGATTCTATTAAGCCGATCGGCCCCACGACATCCCGTCAGGGGTGCCCCGTCCCGGGAGGCCGGTCACTAGCCTTGCGCAGATGAAAAAGATGTTCGCGACCGGCCAGGTCGAACCCGAGCTCCTGGTTTCGACCCTCAAGGCGACCGTCGTGCCGAGGCCGATCGCCTGGGTCTCCTCGGTCTCCCCCGAGGGCGTGGGCAACCTGGCCCCGCACTCTTTCTTCACGGTCGCCAGCCAGTATCCGCCGATCGTCCAGTTCACCTCGATCGGCCACAAGGACTCCCTCCGCAACGTCACCGAGACGGGCGAGTTCGTCGTCTGCCTTGCCAATCGGCCACTGGTGGTCGAAATCAATGCCAGCGGCACCGACTATCCGCCCGATATCGACGAGTTCGAGGCGGTCGGGCTGGAAAGGGAGCCGTCGGAGTTCGTGCGGCCACCCCGGGTGAAGGAGTCACCGGTGGCGATCGAGTGCCTCACAGAGGGCACGGTTGCCTTCGATCACGCGACCGTCGTCTTCGGGCGAGTCCTCGGGATAGCCGTCACCGAGGAGGCCCTGGAGAACGACCATCCCGTGATCGAGCGGCTCGACCCCCTCGCCCGGCTGGGACGCAACGAGTGGTCCTCGATCGGCGAGGTTTTCCGGGTCGACCGGATCCCCTACCGGGAACCTGGCGACTGACTCTCCCCGCCTTCGAAGGACCCCGTCTCGACCGAGAATCGTGCATCACCGGCCCGCTGTGCCTCACGGACAACTGCCTCGGCGACTCGGGGGGCGACATCCCGGTCGAAGACCGAAGGGATGATGTAGTCCTCCGATAGATCGTCGTCGCTGACGACCTCGGCGATGCCACGGGCGGCAGCCATCTTCATCGCTTCGGTGATCTGGGGTGCGCCGGCATCGAGGGCGCCCCTGAAGATCCCGGGAAAACAGAGGACGTTGTTGATCTGGTTCGGGTAGTCCGATCGCCCGGTCGCCATGATCCTGACGTAGGGCGCAGCTTCCTCCGGCATCACCTCCGGTACGGGGTTGGCCATCGCGAAGACGATCGCGTCACGGTTCATCTTGTCGAGGGCTTCGGCCTCGATCACCCCCGGCCCGGACAGGCCGATGAACAGGTCGGTCCCCTCGATCACCTCGTCCGGGGTACCGAGGAGGTGTTCCGGGTTCGAATTCTCGGCGTACCACCGCTTGATCCCGGTCATCTCGCCCGATTCATAGTCGGGGCGCGTCGTCGAGATGGCGCCCATCCGGTCGCATCCCACGACGTGCGTCAGGCCGGCGGCCAGCATCATCTTGGTGACCGCTATCCCGGCCGCCCCGAGTCCGACCATCAGCACCCTGAGGCTCTCGATCGGCTTGTCGATGATCTTCAGGGCATTGAACAGGGCTGCCATCGTCACCACGGCGGTCCCGTGCTGGTCATCGTGGAAAACCGGGATGTCGATCTTCTCCTTGAGGCGGTCCTCGATCTCGAAACAGCGTGGCGCCGATATGTCCTCCAGGTTGATACCCCCGAACGTCGGCGCCATCAGCTCGACCGCCCGGACGATCTCGTCGGTGTCGGTGGTGTCGAGGCAGATCGGGAACGCGTCGACGTCGGCGAATTCCTTGAACAACATCGCCTTGCCTTCCATCACCGGCATCGCCGCCTCGGGCCCGATGTCGCCGAGCCCCAGGACCGCCGTTCCGTCGGAGACGACGGCCACCGTGTTCTTCTTGATCGTGTATTCGAAGGCCCTCGAGGGATCCTCGTGGATCGAGGAACAGACGCGAGCTACTCCCGGCGTGTAGGCCATCGAGAGGTCATCCCTGGTCTTCAGCGGGTACTTGTTCTCGACCGTGATCTTGCCGCCGCGGTGCATCTGCATCGTCCGGTCGGTGTACTCGACCACCCGTGCCCCCTTGATGGCGCCGATGCTGCGGAGTATCGACTCCCAGTGTTCCTGGTCGACCGCATCGATCGTGAACTCGCGGATGCGGGTTCCCTCGGAACCGGCACCGGGAATGAGGTCGACACCGGCGATCTGGCCGCCGGCCTCGGCGATTGCAGCGGTCAGCTTGCCGAGGGGTTCCTTGCGGGCGTCCAACTCGACCCTGACCGTGACGCTGTACTGGGCACTTACCGGAGTCACCCGGCCACTATAGGAGCCCGGACGCGCACCGGGCCACCCGGGGCGCTCAGCGGTGGCTCGTGACCTGCCGGATCCGACCGTATGATCGCCCTGTGGCAAGTGACCAAGATGGCGCCGAGCTATTCCTGCTGGACGGGAACAGTCTGGCCTACCGGGCATTCTTCGCGCTTCCGGATTCGATGGCCACGAGTGACGGGAGGCCGACCAACGCCGTTTTCGGCCTTGCCTCGATGCTGGTCAAGCTGATCACCGAGTTCCGGCCACGGCAGATAATCGTTGCCTGGGACGCCGGGATGTCGGGTCGCGAGAAGGTCTACCCGGAGTACAAGGCCCACCGGCCGCCCAAACCCGACCTCCTGCGGGAGCAGTGGCCGGCCCTGGTGGGCCTGGTCGAGGCCTTCGGCTACACCAACGTCGAGGTCGAGGGATACGAGGCGGACGATGTGATCGCCTCCCTGACTGCCCAGGCCGAGGATCTCGGGATCGATACCGTCGTGGTGACCGGTGATCGTGACGCTTTCCAGCTGGTCCGTGACGGTGTCCGGGTGATGACCACCACCAAGGGGATCACCGAGACCCGGATGTATGACGCGGACGGCGTCCTCGAGCGCTACGGCGTGAGGCCGGACCAGGTACCGGACCTGATCGGCCTGCGTGGGGACAGCTCCGACAACATCCCCGGAGTTCCCGGGATCGGTGAGAAGACCGCAGCTGCCCTGCTGGAGCAGTTCGGCTCACTGGAGGCCATCCTCGGGGCCATCGACGAGGTATCGGGAAAGAAGCGGAAGGAGAACCTCGAGAATCATGCCGAGGATGCCCGGGTCTCCAGGGAGCTGGCGACCATGGTCACCGACCTCGAAACCGGAATCGACCTTGCCGATGAGATGGCTACCGAGCCGGACCGGGCAGGCCTGCGGGATTACATGCTCGACTTCGAGCTCCGGGCGGCGCTCGAGCGTCTCGAGAAGGCTCTCGGAGAGGGGATGCCGTCATCGGCCGGGGACGGCGACGTTGCGCCGGAGGCCGAGGAGGTCGAGATCTCGGGTGATGACCCGGCCGAGTTGGCCGCCGGGGAGATCACCTTCGCCCGGGCAGGAAGTTGGGCCGCCGGGGACGGGGACCGTCTCATTGCCGGGCACGGTCCGGTCAATGAGATTGCCGGGGCGCTGGCCGGGCGACCGATCGTCGTTCACGACGCCAAGGCCTCGCTTGGCGGTCGGGAAGGTGCCTTTGCTGCCCTCGAGGGCGGGGAGGAGGGGATCGAGCTCGCCCACGACACCCTCTTGGCGGCTTACCTGCTCCAACCGAACCGCAGGGGTTATGACTTCGACGAGCTGCTGACCGAAGCCGGCCTCGACCCCGGACCCTCCGGGGAAGCCGGCCAGATGTCGCTCGAGACCGGTGAGGCCGGCGACGGCGACCTCGAGGGCGTCGCCCTTCGGGCGCTGAACACCGGTCGCCTGGCCGCAGCCCAGAGGCCGAGGCTGGCCGAGCTGGACCTCGATCGCCTGCTGAACGAGGTCGAGCAGCCCCTCGTCCAGGTGCTCGATGCGATGGAACGGATCGGCGTCAGGCTGGATCCCGAGCGGTTGGATGAGGTAGGGGCCGGCGTCGGCGAGGAGATTGCCGGGATCGAGGCCGAGATCTACCGCCTGGCAGGGCGGGAGTTCACGGTCGGCTCGCCCCAGCAGGTAGGGCAGGTGCTCTTCGAGGAGCTCGGTCTCACCAAGAAGCGAAAGGGCAAGACCGGTTACTCGACCGACGCCAGGGTTCTGGCCCAGATCCGGGACGAACACGAGATCGTCCCGCTGATCGAGCGCTGGCGAGAGCTGAGCAAGCTCAAGAGCACCTATCTCGACACGCTTCCCGGCCTGATCGATCCAGCCGACGGCAGGATCCACACCACCTTCCACCAGACGGCGACCGCCACCGGGCGACTTTCGAGCACCAACCCCAACCTCCAGAACATCCCGGTTCGTTCCGATCTCGGCCGACCGATCCGCGGCTGTTTCGTGGCCGCCGACGGCAACCTCCTGGTTTCGGCCGATTACAGCCAGGTAGAGCTCCGGGTGCTGGCAGCGGTTGCCGATGACGATGTGCTCAAGGGGTTCTTCCGGGCCGGTCAGGACGTCCATACGGCCACGGCGGCCCAGGTCTTCGACATCGCCCCTGGGGAAGTCGACTCCGACCAGAGGTCGAAGGCCAAGATGGTGAACTTCGGGATCATCTACGGCCTCACCGGCTTCGGGCTGGCCGACCGTCTCAACATCCCGCGGGCCGAGGGAGACGAATTCGTCAGCCGCTACCTGGAGCGATTCCCGGCGGTACGGGAGTTTCGCGAGAAGGTCGTCGAGGAGGCCACGGCTGACGGCTACGTCACGACGTTGCTCGGCCGGCGTCGCCCGATTCCCGAACTTCGTTCCGACCAGCCGCATACCCGGCAGCTCGGTGAGCGTCTTGCCGTCAATGCCGTGGTCCAGGGGACCGCGGCCGACATCATGAAGGTCGCGATGATCAGCTGCCACCGATCCCTGGCCGAACGGGGATTGGAGACGAAGGTGATCCTCCAGATCCACGATGAGTTGCTGCTCGAGGGACCGGCCGAAGAGGCCGAGGAGGCACGTGACCTGGTGGTCGAGGAGATGGTCGGCGCTGCTGAGCTCGACCCGGCCCTCGAGGTCGAAGCCGGAATCGGTCCCGACTGGCTCTCGGTCAAGTAGGCGGCCGGGAGGGCGGCCGGTTCCGTGACGACCGAGCTGGCGGCAGCCCTGATGGTTCTGGCCGGAATGCAGATTGCGCTGCAGCCGCCGGTGAACCGGGCGCTGGGCGGTTACGTCGGGAGGCTCCCGGCCATCCTGGTCAGCTTCGTGATCGGTTTCGCCGTCCTCCTGGTCGTCTCGGTGGTCGCCGGGCAGGCGTGTCGGATCGAGGCC
>JBBAUQ010000002.1:0-32662 GCA_040398125.1 Solirubrobacterales bacterium
TTTCCAGGGGGTGAGGGACCGCAAGCGGGTCCTGGTCGATGCCGCGGGTTACCGGGCAGAGCGTGAGCAGGCTCTGGGGGAGAGGGCAGACCGGGCAGCGGAGCAGGCGATCGCCAGCGGAGATGAGATCGAGATGGACCCGATGTCCTCGCGGGAGCGACGGATCGTCCACGAGCGGCTCAAGCCAAGGCCCGAGGTAGAGACCTACAGTGCCGGTGATGAGCCGAGGCGTCGGGTCATCGTTGCTCCCCTCATCCCCGAGTGAGCGAACGGCCAGACGCCGCTCGTGACCCCGGGCCACCCGTTCGGCCGGCAGGACCCCAAAAAGAGGTTGCCGATCGACTGGGACCCTTCCTCGAACTCCTTTCCCGTTACCCGGCCTCCCTCAGCTCTGTCCGCGACCCCGAGGCTGCCCTCGAGACCCACGTTGCCGACAGCCTCTCCGGGCTCGCTGTCGAGGCCGTCAATGAGTCGTCCCGGACGGTAGATATTGGCTCTGGGGGCGGGTTTCCCGGTATTCCGCTGGCCGTGGCACTACCGGACTGTGACTTCACCTTGATCGATTCGGTCGGGCGGAAGACCGAGTTTCTCAAGCAGGCGGTTGACCTGATCGGGCTGGAGAACGTCGAGGTACTGACCACCAGGTCGGAGGACCTTGCGACCGGCGAGGGCAAGGAGGCCTTCTCGGTAGCACTGGCCCGGGCGGTAGGCCCGCTCGCGGTCCTCGCCGAGCTCGCTTCGCCGCTCCTTACGGAGGGCGGGGTCCTGGTCGCCTGGAAGGGATCCCGGGAGCTCGACGAGGAAGAGCGACTCGCCCGCCTCGCGCCTCAACTTGCGATGGAGCTCGAGGAGGTCCTGGCGGTCCAGCCGTTCCCGGGGAGCCGTACCAGGCACCTTTACGTGGTGCGGAAGGCCGGGCCGACGCCGGCCAGGCTGCCTCGCCGTCCCGGAATGGCAAAGAAACGCCCTCTGTCCGAATAAGCTGGACCGAGATGACGCCTCGCGAGCGCAATATCGGGTCCGAAAAAGTTCCCGTGTCGACCGATTGACGACGTGGGTCTCGTCTACGCGGTAGCCAACCAGAAGGGCGGAGTAGGAAAGACCACCACCACGGTGAATCTCGCGGCAGGATTCGCCTCTCTGGGCAGGAAGGTACTGGTGATAGACCTGGACCAGCAGGCAAACGCCACGGTCGCCCTCGGCCTGTCCAAGGATGACCGTCCGTCCAGTTACGACGTGCTGGCCGGCCGTTCGACGCTCGAGTCTGCAGCCCGGAAAACGAGTCGGGAAGGGCTCTTCGTCGTTCCCGGGAGCCGTGACCTGGCCGGGGCCACCGTTGAGCTTCCGCGCCTCGATGAACCCAATTTTCAGCTCAGCCAGAGGATGGGCTCGGTGCGTGACGACTTCGACGTCGTGCTGCTCGACTGCCCGCCGGCGCTCGGGCCGGTCACGGTGAACGCCCTGGTGGCGGCCGACCGGGTGATCGTTCCGGTCCAGGCCGAGTACCTGGCCCTCGAGGGGCTGGTCGAGTTTCTCGGGACCCTCTCGGCCATCCGTCGTGAGATGAACCCGTCACTGGAACTGGCCGGTGTGGTCGTCACAATGCATGATGAAAGGACCCGTTTGGCCCAGGACGTCGAAAGAGAACTGAGAGACCACTTCTCCGAGACCGTCTTCAAGACGGTCATACCGCGGACCGTCCGTCTGGCCGAGGCGCCGAGCTATGGCGTCTCCGTGCTCGACTACGCGCCCGCTTCCCGTGGGGCGCTTGCCTTCCAGGCACTGACCGCCGAGCTGGTGGAACGTGGCTGAGTCGCGCGGAATGGGCAAGGGCCTGGGCGCCATCCTGCCGGATGCCCCGACCGGACAAGAGGTGATCGAGGTGCCGGTCGAGGCGATCAGCCCGAACCCCGGGCAGCCCCGGACGAGCTTCGACGACGGTGCCCTGGCGGCCCTGGCCGACTCGATCTCTGCAAGTGGGGTGGTTCAGCCCCTGATCGCCCGGGAACTTAGTGACAAAAGTTACGAACTTATCGCCGGCGAGCGGCGCTGGCGCGCCGCGCAGATCGCCGGACTCGAGCAGGTCCCGGTCATCCTGCGCGATTCCGACGAGGCAGCTCGGATGGAGGTCGCCCTGATCGAGAACATGGTCCGGGAAGACCTCAACCCGATCGACGAGGCCCGTGCCTGCGCGGCGCTGATCGAAGACCTCGGCCTGAGCAAGGAGGACCTCGGGAAGCGAGTCGGACGGAGCCGTCCCCAGATCTCCAACCTGATCCGTCTCCTCGATCTGCCCGATGAGGTCCAGGGGCTCCTCGAGGCCGGTGAGTTGACCGAGGGACACGGCAAGGCCATCCTGCGGGTCCAGGACCACTCGGGTAGGCGGGAGCTGGCACGCGCAGTCGTCGCCGGAGGCTGGTCCGTTCGCAGAACCGAGGAAGAGGCCATTCGTATCGAGGAAAGTCCCGGCCGGGCCGGCGAGAGTCGGAAGGCCGGCCATGAGATGGAGGCCGATGAGCGCGAGCTGGTCGATCGGGTGACCGAGAAGATCGAGGCCTCCCTCGGCCACCCGGCGAAAATGAAGAGGGTGAAGGGTGGCTACCGCCTGGAGATCACCTTCCCGGACTTGCCGTCGGCCGCCAGTCTCGCCGACAAGCTGCCCTGACAGCAGTAGAATCCCGCCTCTGTCCGGGCGATTAGCTCAGTTGGTTAGAGCGCATCTCTGATAAGGATGAGGTCCCTGGTTCGAATCCAGGATCGCCCATCTCCCCCTGCGGATCCTCCTGGCGTCCGACCGGGCGGAGCGGCACCGGGCAGGCTGCCTTGGACGGCCGATGCCCCGCCCATATAATCGCCCCGATGCGCGAAGTTCAGATCTACGGGGTCAGCTTCGACATGGTCGGCAAGCAGCCGATCGTTTTGTTGAAGACGATCGACGACAACCGTTTCCTGCCGATCTGGATCGGACATCCCGAGGCGGCCGCGATCCTGATGAAGCTTCAGGGCGCCGATACCCCGCGGCCGATGACCCACGACCTGATGGTCGAGCTGCTCGACCAGGCCGACACGACCTGCGAGCGGATCGCCATCACCGAGCTGCGCGACAACACCTTTTTCGCCAGCATCACGATCTCGGTTTCGGGATCCGAGATAGAAGTCGACTCGCGCCCGTCCGATGCCCTGGCACTCGCCGTGCGACTCTCGCTGCCGATCTTCGTGGCCGACGATGTGATCGACGAGTCCTCGATCGAGTTCGAGCAGGGTGAAGAGGACAACGAGGAGGTCGTCGAGAAATTCAAGGATTTCCTCGACGACATCTCGCCCGAGGATTTCCTCCAGGACTCCTGAGCACCCGGGCGCCGGCCGGTCCGGCCGTCTTCTGGGGCATTAATCAATTAGTTAATTGGCCAGGTCGAGTATCCGGGCGACCAGGTCGGTAAAGCCGATCCCGGCAGCTTCAGCTGCCTGGGGCATCAGCGAGGTCTCGGTCAGGCCCGGGATCGCGTTGACCTCGAGGACGGCCGGTCCGGCCTCACCGAGAATCAGGTCGACCCGGGCGTAACCGGAACAGCCGAGCGCCCGGTAGGCCTCGAGGGCGACCTGCTCGACCCCGGCCCCGGCCGCCTCGTCCAGTTCGGCCGGACAGACGAACCGGGCCCCGCCGATCTCATAGCGGGCCTCGAAGTCATAGGCGTTGCCATCGGCCGGGATCGCCTCCACCACCGGCAGCGGGTCATCGTCCAGGATCGATATCGCCAGTTCCCGGCCGTTGACCCAGGACTCGAGCAACACGCGATCGTCGTAGTTGAAAGCCGATACGGCTGCGTCGGGCAGGGCTTCGGCCTCGGTGACGACCCGGACCCCGAGGGAAGACCCCCCCGAGTTCGGCTTGATGACCAGGGGCAGGCCGAGGCGTTCGGCCGAGCGCCCGAAGGTGGCTGCCGCCCCGAGATCCCGAATCGAGGCGGCCGTGTAGGTCACCCAGTCCGGGGTTGGCACCTCCCGCTCCCTGAACAGGTGTTTGGCCCTCCCCTTGGACATGCAGCGTTGACAGGCAACGGCCCGTGGACCCGTGTAGGGGATCTCCAGCAGGTCGAGGAGTGACTGGATCGTTCCGTCCTCCCCCTCGACTCCGTGGAGGGCGATGAAGGCGGCTTCGGGCCTCTCTCGTTCCAGGGCAGGCACGAGCTCCGGCCCGAGGTCGAACTGGAGGACCTCGTGACCCAGCTCGGCGAGGGCCTCAGCCACCCGTTGCCCGGAGCGAAGCGATACTGCCCGCTCGAGGGAGCGGCCACCTTCCAGGAGCGCGACCTTCAAGAGGGATTCCTCCGGTGCTCGGACGGCAGACGCATCTCGGCCGTGGAGGAGATCGCCTCGTACAGCCCGAGCTGGTCCCCGGCGACCTTGCCGATACGGCGAATTCCCTCGACAATGGTCTCCTCCGGGACCCCACTGAAATTGAGCCTCATCGAGCTTCCGCCCCTCCCGTCGACGTAGGCAGCCGATCCCGGCACGAAGGCCACCCCCGCCTGGAGCGCCTTGGCCAGCAGGTCATCGGAATCGAGCATGTCGGGGAGCGTCGCCCAGACGAAGAGACCGCCTTCGGGTCGGTTCCAGGTTGCGCCGTGGGGGAAGTACTCCGAGATCGCCCCGATCATCGCGTCACGGCGACTGCGGTAGAGCCCGGTCAGCGCCTGCACATAACCTCGCCACTCCCCGGAGGCGAAGAAGTGTGCGGCAAAGTCCTGGGTGAGGCTGGAGGTGCAGAGGTCGCTGGCCTGTTTGCCGAGCACGACCTTCTCCCGGATTGGCGGCGGGGAGACGATCCAGCCGATCCTCAGGCCGGCCGAGAGGATCTTCGAGAAGGTGCCGATGTAGACGACGAACGACCCCCCGTCCAGTGAATACAGGGTCGGTAGTGGCTCACCCTCGAACCTGAGCAGGCCGTACGGGTTGTCCTAGACGATCAGGACTTCGTGCCGGTTGGCGATCTCGACCAGCTTCCGGCGACGATCCTCGGCGAGGGTTACCCCTCCGGGGTTCTGGAAGGTCGGCACCGAATAGATGAACTTCGGCCGGCGCCCGCCGGCGATCAGGCTCTCGACGGTCTCTTCCAGCAGGTCCACCCTCATCCCATCACCGTCGCACTCGATCTGGATGACGTCGGCCTCGTAGGAGGAGAAGGTAGGGATCGCGCCGGGGTAGGTCGGTGCGTCACAGATCAGGATGTCCCCCGGATCGATCAGGGCCTTGGTGATCAGATCGATCGCCTGTTGACCGCCGGTGGTCACGGTGATGTCGGTCGGGTCGACCGCCATGCCCTCCTCGGCCATCACCAGGGCGATCTGCTCCCGGGTGAGCTCGGTGCCTTCGGTGGGCCCGTACTGAAGGGCCCGGGGCAGCGACTCCTCGGCAATTCGCGTCATCTCCTCGAGGAAGGAGTCCGGGGGGAAGGACGACGTGTCGGGCAGGCCGCCGGCCAGTGAGATCACCTCTGGCAGGGCCGTGATCGCCATCATGTCGCGCATCACTGAAGAGCGCATCACCTTGGTCCGTTTGGCGAAAAGGGCGGCGTAGCGCTCGAGATCCCGGGAGCTCGTGTGGGCGCGGCGCGGCGATGCCTCGTCCGTCATGCCTCTATTCTGACCCCATCGGATTACTGAACACAGTCTTCTTCGGAGCGGGCATCGGCGTGGCGATCGGAATGATTGCCGGGACGACCGGTCTGCAGGGCTCGGCCAGGGGCCGGATGACCGTGCTTGCCGCCGTGATCGGCCTGGTGCTCGGGTTGCTCTTGACCTCGGCCTTCGACGGCTTCACCTTCGTCGGGGGCCTGCTTGCCGCAATCTTCGCCGGGCTCGGCTGCGCGGCGACCAGTGACGTAGTCGCCGGTGCCTCCCGGAGGTCCGGGGCGACCTGGGCGCTCAGCCTGATGGTCATTCTCGCCGCCCTGGTCGTCGCCGGGCTTACCCTGCTGCTTCCCCCGCTCGGCCTGATCGCGGCGGCGTTGATGGTCTGGTTGATGATCGGGCGGAGGCGCCGGGAAGACCGGAAGTACGCCGGCCTCCGGATCCTCAAGTAGGCGGCCTGATGCCGGACAAGCTGGTTCTCGCCTACGTCGATTCGCTTCGGACCGACATGTTGCTGCGCGCCGTCGAGGAGGGCCGTGCACCTACCTTCGGCCGCCTCCTGCGGCGCGGGGTCCTGGTTGAGGACTGTGTCTCGTCCTTCCCCTCGGTCACACCGGTCGCCTCGGCCGAGATGGTGACCGGCCTGGGGCCGGACGGGCACTGGATCAACGGCATGAACTGGTACCACCGGCTCGAGAAACGGTACGTCGAGTACGGCTCTTCACTCGAGGCCACCAGAGCCTTCGGGATCTTCCGGTCCCTCCATGACCTGATCTACAACATGAACCTCGCTCACCTGAACCCGAACATCGAGACCCTGTTCGAGCAACTCGATGGCCAGGAGGTGAGGACGGCCTCGACACCTTTCCTCATCTACCGGGGACGCCATCGCCACGACGTCACCCTCCAGGGACTCACCGGCAGGGCGATCGAGCGGGGACTGCTCAAGTTCGACTACGGCACCTGGGGCCCCAAGGAGCTCTTCTACGGCGACATCTATGCCTCGATGGAGGTCCCCTGCCGTCCGAGCTCAGTCCCGGGCAGACGGGACCAGTACTCGGCCTGCTGCGCCGCCGAGCTGATCATCCACGACCGTTTCGATTTCCTGCTCCTCTCCTTCCCCGACAACGACAACTACTCCCATCGGTTCGGCCCTTCGGCCTCGGTGGACTCGATCGAGCGAGCCGACCTGAGCCTCTCCGAGGTGGTCAGGGCTGCCGGGGGCCTGGATGAGTTCCTCGCCGGCCATGCCCTGATTCTCCTGGCCGACCACGCCCATTCGGACGTCGACCGGCCGCTGGACCTGATCGGTTCACTCTCACGCGACTGGGCTGTGCTCCAGCCGTCCGAGGACCAGCCGGACCGGGCCGAACTTGCGGTCAGCCCAACTTCCAGGGCGGCCAACCTCTACATCCTCACCGACCGTGACAATCCCCGTCGCCATCGCCGGTTGGTCGAGGATGTCGTTGGCCTGGAGGGGGTCGAGCTGGTCGCCTGGCTCGAGACCGTGGAGGGTGATCCAGTGGTCCGCGATGGTTCTCGGTACGAAGGGCGGCAGGACCTGGTCGTCGCGGTCTCTCGCGGGGGTCGGGAGCTCCGGTTCGCTCCCGCTGAAAGCCTGCCCCGCCAGCTCGGTGAGCGGCTGGTCGACCGCCGCGGCCGGGAGTGGAACATCACCGGCAACCTCGAGGCACTGGAGGCTTCGGTCGAGTCCGGCCGGATCGAGACCCCGGTCTTCCCGGATGCCTTTTCCCGCCTCCACTCTGCCTTGATGTCGCCTCACTCGGGGGACCTGGTGATCTCGGCGGCACCCGGTTTCGAGTGCGTCGACTGGGGAGGCTCTTCCCACGTCGGTGGTGGCAGTCACGGCTCGCTTCGTCGGGAGGATTCCGAAGGACCGCTGCTGTTCGTCGGTTGTGGGCCCGAGAGTGCCGCCGAACGTGACCAGTGGACTCTGCGGGACGTAGTCCCGGTGGTCAGGGACTTCTTCGATTCACGCAGCTGATCCCGCGGAGCCCGCGTTCAAGGGCCGGCCGGGACCTGGAAGGCCTCGATCGACTCGGCCATTCCGGAATCGCCGATGGTCACCGCCGCGCCCATCACCCACGGGTCCCCGGTTGCCTCCTCGAACCTCACCGGCAGGCCGGTGCGCATCTTCTCGATCGCCTGATCACGCTTGACCCCGATCACCCCGTCCCGGGCTCCCGTCATCCCGACATCACTGATGTAGGCCGTCCCGCCGGGTAGCACCCGCCCGTCGGCCGTGGGGACGTGGGTGTGGGTGCCGAGGACGGCCGCCACTCGGCCGTCCACGTACCAGCCGAAGGCGACCTTCTCACTGGTCGCCTCGGCATGGAAGTCGACCACCAGCGCATCGCACCGGTCTCCAAGTGACTCGATCAAGAGGTCGGCCTCGTCGAATGGCGAGCGGGCAACCTCGAGCCCGACCTTGCCGCTCAGGTTGATGACCCCGACCTCGAGCCCTCCTGCGGTGATGACCGTCGAGCCGCTCCCGGGATTGGAGTGGCGGTAGTTGGCCGGCCGGATGACCCGGTCGGCCGAATCGAGGTAGTCCCAGGCCTCGCGGCGACGGAAGGCATGGTTGCCGAGGGTGATCACGTCTGCCCCGGCGTTCAGGAGTTCTCCGGCGACCTTCTCGGTTATCCCCACACCCCCGGCGGCGTTCTCCCCGTTGACCACGGTGAGGTCTGGATCGAAGCGATCGGCTAGCTCCGGAAATGCGGACGCAAATGCCCGCCGTCCGGTGCTGCCGACGATGTCGCCGATGAAGAGCAGTTTCATCCCCGCGACCCTATCGCCACCGGGACGGCCCCCCGGCCCCGCACCTACAATCGACGCTGTGGCCGAGTCCGAAACAGCGCCGAATCCCCTCGTTCAGGCGGGCGAGCTGGCTGCCCAGCAGGGTGGCCTCCTCGAATCCGCCCTGGTCGGGGGCGAGCCGCAATCGTCCCCGTTGGGAGAACTGGTCGGGGCCGGGGAGCTCGGCCTGAGAGAGCCGGTCAGGGCCGTGGTGTTCGAACTCGTCCGGGAGGGTTACCTCTGCCACTACGGAGTTCCGCGTCTGGTCGAGTCCGACGATGCCGACCTGGCCCTGCTCCTCGGCGACCTGCTCTACGCGGTCGGTCTTCGCGAGCTGGCTGCGCTCGGTGATCCCGGGCCGGTGGAGCTGTTGGCCAGCCTGATTGCCCTCTCGGCCGAGATGGAGGCAGCCGGCCTCGGTAACAGCACCGCAGGCCTGTGGCTCGCCCGGGCCGTGGCCCTCGGCACCGGGCACGATCCCGCTGAACCGGCCGTGATCGAGGGCCTTGCCGTAGATGGTTCCGGTGCGGCAGACCGACTGGAGGAGAGCGCGAGGAAGGTAGCCGAGGATGCCGGAGTCGGGGCGGCATTCGGTCGCGCCCGTGAGGCAATACAATGAAGCCAGCAGGACCTCTAGATCCGAGACCATCCAGTGTCTGACCAACAGGACAACAACGCCAACGGCCAGGATGAAACCCAGGTAGAGCTGCCGAAGGCTCAGCCAAGGGGTTACTTCGAGGGCGAGTCGATGACCCGCCGCAAGGCCTTCATCGTCGGCAGCCAGGCCCTCGGCGGCTTGGCCGGCGCCGCGGTCATTCTCCCGGTGGTCGGTTTCGCGGTTGCCCCGGTCCTGACCAAGGGCCGTGAGCGCTGGGAGGCAGTAGGCCGGGTAGACGACTTCGAGGCAGATACCTACCGGCCGGTCGTGTTCACCGAGACCGAGAACATCGGCGAGGTCGGCAAGACGACGGCCTACGTCCGGAAGGGTTCGGATGAGAACGAGGGCGAGACCTCGAAGGACTTCGTCGCCATCTCGACCCGCTGCGCCCACCTGGGCTGCCCGGTTCGGTTCGTTCAGAGTGCCAAGAACTTCATCTGCCCCTGCCATGGCGGCGTTTACGACTTCATCGGCAAGCGGATCGGCGGGCCGCCCGTCCGACCGCTCGACCGGTTCCAGACCAGGGTGCGTGACGGCAAGGTAGAAATCGGGCCCCGCTACTCGGTGACCAACCAGCTGAAAGCCGTCAGGACCCGCGATCCCGGTGAGTTCACCGGTGGCATCTGGGAGTATCTGTACCCACCACGTCCAACCGTCCTGCCGCCGCCCAACTAGTGACCAGACGAGGAAGATGAACGAGTAGATGAAGCTACCGCTACCGACAAGGAAGAAGGAAAGCGAATCTTCCAACGGGGCCGAGCCGGCCGAGGCGACCCCCAACGGAGACGCTCCCGCCCCGACCAAGCGTGAGCGGGTCAAGAAGGCAACCACCCACCACGGTGCCGAAGCGGCGAAGAGCACTGTCGACTGGGTAGACGAGCGGGTAGCCGGCTCCGGCATCTACACGGCGATGCTGACCCGGAAGGTGCCCAAGGGGACCAACTGGTTCTACACCCTCGGCTCCTCGGTCATGTTCATCTTCGCCATGCAGGCGACGACCGGGGTGGTCCTGGCGATGTACTACACGCCGTCACCGACCGAGGCCTACGCGACGATCACCCACATCACCCAGGACGTCTTCCTCGGAAAATTCGTCCGGGCGATGCACCTGTGGGGCGCCAGCCTGATGATCATCCTGATCTTCCTCCACATGGCGCGTACCTTCTTCTTCGGTGCCTACAAGTACCCGCGGGAGCTCAACTGGATCATCGGCGTCGTGCTGATCGTCCTCACCCTGGTCATGGGCCTGACCGGCTACCTGCTCCCGTTCGACCAGCGTTCTTACTGGGCCACGATCGTGGCCAACAACATCACCGCGTCGGGGCCGGTCCTCGGGCCCTACCTGGCTGACTTCCTGCGGGCCGGTGGTGACTTCAGCACCACGACGCTCTCGCGTTTCTACGCGCTCCACATGCTGGTCGTCCCCGGCCTGATCGGGGCCCTGATCGCTGCCCATCTGTTCCTCGTGGTCAAGCTCGGCACTACCGCCCCGCCCTGGGTCAAGGCACCCCGTCCGAAGCCGGCCAGGCCGACCGAGATGGTGCCGGCCGGTGTTGCGGTGGCCGACGACACCATGATTTCGCTGAACGGCGGCGGGAACGGCGCCGTGGTGATCGAGGAAGAAGCTGCCGTCAGGACCAACGGAGCCTCGTCCCATGCCGAGGCCGATGCGCCGGAGCAACCGGCCGAACCGGCCGATGGCGAAGCCGGCTCTCCCGACGAAGGTGAAGCGACATGAACAACCGGGAGAAGGAGGACTACCTCAGGGAGTACGAGCAGCTGAAGAAGAAGGGCAAGTCCTTCTTCCCGTACGCGATCATGAAGGACTCGGTCATGTTCCTGATCGTGGCCCTGATCCTGGTTGCCATGGCCCTCGTACTCGGGGTCGGTCAGGGGC
The DNA here is from genome assembly GCA_040398125.1 of Solirubrobacterales bacterium. Classification (GTDB taxonomy): domain Bacteria; phylum Actinomycetota; class Thermoleophilia; order Solirubrobacterales; family 70-9; genus 67-14. Next base: position 11,006 of record JBBAUQ010000002.1, read on the forward strand.
CCAAGGCCGACCCGACCACGACCACCTACGTGCCTCGCCCCGAGTGGTACTTCTTCTTCCTCTTCGAACTGCTCAAGGTGATCAAGCCGCCGGCGCTGGTGCCGCTGGCCACCATCGGCATCCCGACCATCTGTTTGATCCTCCTTCTACTCCTGCCCTTCTATGACCGGGGTCCCGAGCGGATCCCGTGGCGCCGGCCGATCGCCAGCATCGCCGGGATCATGGTGATCATCTCGATGGGCTACCTCACCTACATGGGTGCCAGTGCCGGTTCCCCGACCGAGATCGAACTCGAGACCGAGCCCCAGTTCGAGAAGGGCAAACAGGTCGTTGCCCAGTCGGGCTGCCTGGCCTGCCACGCGATCGGCGAGAACGGTGTGGAGGGTGGACTCGGGCCCGACATGACCGAGATCGGGGCGAAGCTACCGCGGGCCGCGATCAAGCGTTCGGTGGAGATCGGCCCCGGGATCATGCCCTCGTTCAGGGGTCTGGGCGAGAAGAAGCTGAACGAGGTTGCCGATTACCTCGCTTCACTCGACTAGGTAGGGGCCATGTCCGAGGCGCCTCCCCGCCGGGGCGACCAGGAGTTCCCCGCGCAGGTCAACTCGATGTTCGACCGCATCAGCGGCGTCTACGACCGGATGAACCGTGTGATGACGGCCGGGATGGACCAGAAGTGGCGCCAGAGGGCGGCCGATCTGGCTCGGCTACAGCAGGGCGATCGGGCGCTCGACCTCTGCTGTGGGACCGGGGATCTCAGCCTGATCCTGGCCGATCGGGTCGGCCCTGCGGGCGAAGTCATCGGAGCCGACTTCTCGCAGCCGATGTTGGACCTTGCCGGGGAGAAGGCCGTCGGTGGAGATGTCACCCAGCTTAGCTTCGAGTGGGCCGATGCACTGGAGCTGCCCTACCCGGGCGACACCTTCGACGCCCTGACCATCGCTTTCGGAGCCCGCAACCTGGCCGACCTCGACCTCGGCCTGTCCGAGATGTACCGCGTCCTGGCCCCCGGTGGACGCCTGGTGATCCTCGAGATAACCCAGCCGGCAAGGCAGCCCCTCAAGTCGTTCTACGGCCTGTGGTTCGATCGTTTCGTTCCGTTACTCGGGAAGCTGGCCGGCGATGAAGCGGCCTACGGTTACCTGCCGTCTTCGGTTCGTTCCTTCCCCGACCCAGAGACCCTGGCCGGGCGGATGGCGGCGGCCGGATTCGTCGGGATCGGGTGGTCCCTGATGGCCGGGGGGATCATCGCCCTGCACCACGGGGAAAAGCCGCTCCGGTGACCTCCGAGCGCTCGATCCCGGAACCGGTCACGGCGGTCCTCGAGGGGGCCGGCGCCTGGCTGCCCGGTGAGCTCGCCAGGGTAGAGGCCGGACTGACCGAAGTCATCGATGGCCTCGGTCCGCTCGCTACCGACGGGGCCGCAACCCTCCGGGCCGGAGGCAAGCGGATGCGACCGATGCTGGTCCTCCTCTGCGCCGGCCCCGAGGGAGGCGAGGCCGCCGTCCGGGCCGCCGTTGCGGTCGAGCTGATCCACATGGCAAGCCTGGTCCACGACGATGTCCTCGACCGTGCGCCGCTTCGGCGCGGCATCCCGACCACCTACGCCACGGCCGGGCGCGAGAGGGCGACGACCCTCGGGGATGCACTCTTCTCCTCGACCTTCGCCATGCTTGCCCGGGCCGGTGACCTCCGGGCGACCGAGCTGTTGAGTCTCACCGCAGTGGACCTCGCCCGGGGTGAGCTTCTCCAGCGGGAGGGTGCGTACGACCTCGGCCTCACGGCGGGGGACTACGAGACCCGATGTCGGCTGAAGACCGGGAGTCTTTTCTCTGCTGCCTGCGTTCTAGGTGGGGAGGCCGGCGGCGTGGACCCGGAACAGTCCGAGGGCCTGGCCGATTTCGGCAGGGGGATCGGACTGGCATTCCAGCTGTTGGATGACGTGCTCGACCTGGCCGGCCCACCCGAGCGAACCGGCAAGGCCCGGGGTACCGACCTGCTGGACGGCACCGTCACCCTGCCGGTGATCAGGGCGATCGAGCTTGATCCGAGTCTGGCCGAGGTTGACCTCAACCAGTTGGATGAGGACTCGGTTGGCGAGTTGAGTGAGCGGATCGCTGCGACCGGGGCACTCGACCAGGTCCGGGCCGAGGCGCTGGCGATGATCGATCGGGCCAAGTCGAGTCCGGCCCTGGAGTCGATGGACCCCGAACAGCGTCGACTGCTCGAGCTGGTGGCTGATGGAGTCGTCCAGCGGTATTCATGAGCCCCGTGGATCCCGGTGATCGCCGCCCCGGGGTCTGGAATACTGCGCCCGCATGGTTCTAAGCGACCAAACGATCCGTGAGGAGATCGACGCCGGCCGGATAGTGGTCGATCCCTTCGACCCGGCCATGGTCCAGCCTTCGAGCATCGACCTCCGGGTCGACTCCTCCTACCGGGTCTTCAACAACTCGCTCTACCCCTACATCGACGTCAAGCAGCCGATGGAGGACCTGACTGAACTCGTTCGTACCGGCGAGGACGAGGCCTTCATCCTCCACCCCGGGGAGTTCGTTCTCGGCCAGACCCTGGAGCGGGTCCAGATCCCCGATGACCTGGTGGCCCGGCTCGAGGGCAAGAGTTCGCTCGGCAGGCTCGGCCTGTTGATCCACTCGACGGCAGGCTTCGTCGACGCAGGGTTCTCGGGCAATCTCACGCTGGAACTCTCCAATGTGGCCAATCTGCCGATCACCATCTACCACGGCATGCCGATCGGCCAGCTCTCCTTCATGAGGATGGATCGCCCGGTTGAGATCCCTTACGGGGCAGATGCTAAGGGGTCCAAGTACCAGGACCAGGCCGAGCCGACAGCCTCGCGCTACTACCTCAACTTCTCCTGATTAAGGGGCTTTTCAGGGCGGATCGGTACGATCCCGTCCAGTGGTCCCGAACGTAGGCATACTCGAAATAGTGATCGTCCTGGCGATCGCGTTGATCGTCTTCGGCCCGCGCCGGCTGCCCGAACTCGGTCGCTCGCTAGGCAAGGGGATCAGGGAGTTTCGTGAGGGAGTCACCCATCTGGGCCAGGACCTCGAGGATGAAGTCGACGAAGAGGGTGCACCCAAGGGCGAGGCCGACGGTTCGTCTACCCCGGCGATCGGTTCCGGCAGCGATGAGGTCGAGGTCACCGAGATCTCGGCCGATGGCAAGACCGAGGACGAGGAACTGGTCCGGGAGCAGCGGGAAGGAAGTTAGTCGGCCATGGCCGGGCTGAAGCCCATAAGGCACGATCAGGAGCTGTCACTGATCGACCACTTGGACGAGCTTCGGTCGAGGCTGATCCTCTCCCTGGTGGTGCTGGTCGTTGCCTTCGCGGTCTGCTTCTGGCAGAGCGACTTCGTGCTCGATCTCGCCGCAGACCCCCTGCCGCTGGCCAACCGGGACCTGCTGGTCCTGGCCCCAGCCGAAGCGTTCATGACTACGATCACCGTCTGCCTCTACGGGGCACTGGTGCTCGCCGCCCCCTTCATCAGTTACCAGATCTTTGCCTACGTCCTGCCGGCCTTCTCCCCCCGGGAACGGCGGACGATCCTGCCGATAGTCCTCGCCATCCCGTTGCTCTTCTTCGCCGGGGTCGTCTTCTCCTACTTCATCATCCTGCCGGCGGCGATCGACTTCCTGCTCAACTTCAACGCATCCCAGTTCAATACGGAGCTCCGAGCCCGTGACTACTACGGCTTCTTCGGGATCACCATGCTCGCCGGCGGTGTCGTCTTCCAGCTGCCGGTGATCATTCTCGGGATGGTTCGCCTGGGGATCGTGACCGTGGACCAGCTCAGGCGTAATCGCAAGTACGCCGTGCTGATCATCGCCGTCATCGCAGCCGCCCTGCCAGGCGTGGACCCGATTACGATGCTGATCGAAATGGTTCCGCTGCTTGTCCTCTACGAGTTGAGTATCGTGATTGCCCGGGTGTTCGGGAGCGGCAGGGGGTCCGAAGTCCTCGAGCCCGAGATCCAGGAGAACTGAGAAGGAAGCGTGAGCGAGGAACCGGAAAACAGGATGCTGTTCGACCTTCGGGGTCGCCGTAAGCGGGTGATCCAGGTCATCTACGTGATGCTGGCGTTCGTGATGGCAGCAAGCCTCCTGGTCATCGGCCTGCCCGGAGGGATCAACCCGTTCGGAGGCGGTGGCGGCGACGTGGTCTCCCAGGATCTGGCTGACCTCTCGATCGAGAGGGCCGAGAACCTCGAGCAGCGACTGGCAACCTCGCCCAACAGTGTCAATGCCCAGGAGGAGCTGATCAGGGCTCGAATCACGGCCGGTAACAACCTGATCGAAGTCGATGACCAGGGCCAGCAGCAGGGCGTGACCCCCGAGGCGGCCGAGCAGTACGACCTGGCCGCCCAGGCCTGGGAGGACTACTTGAAGACGAGTTCGGGCAACCCCGATCAGGGAGTTGCCCAGCTGGTCGCCAACACCCTCTTCTCACTCGCCCAAGGGTCGACCATTGCCCAGTTCGAGAGCAACGTCCAGGGTGCGGCCGAGGCCCAGGCGCTGGTTGCCCGGGAGGCCGAGAAGGCCTATGACGGCGGCAAGGGTGACGGGCCGCCCCCGACGGCCGCCCTCGTCACCCTGGCTACGTACCAGTTCTATTCCCAGGATTTCGCTGCGGCGAACCAGTCACGCAAGCGCGCCCTGGCCGGCATCGAGAGCGAGGGCCAGAGGAAACAGGTCACCCAGCAGCTGGATGCGGTCGAGAAGGACGCCAAGCGGATCAAGAAGGTCCTTGCCAAGGCCAAGAAGGAGGCAAGGAAGGAGGGCGGCAAGTCCCTCGAGGATCCGTTCGGAGGTCTCGGTTCGCCCAGCACCGGACAGATCTCTGAGGGAACTGCTCCGACGCCCTAGGCCTGACGAGCCGGTCGGGCAATCTATAATCCTCGCGAGGTTCCGGATCATGCCCCAGGGCGGGTGAGATCCGCGACCAGGGCCGTTAGCTCAGTTGGTAGAGCAGGAGACTCTTAATCTCAAGGTCGAAGGTTCGATCCCTTCACGGCCCATTCAGGATGGCCTCACCGGCCACTTCCCGGCCCGAGCCCTGGCCTGCCGACAGGCGTCGGGGTTGGGATCGGAATTCACCAGGACCGCGGCCTCGATCCCAGTGGCGAGGGCCGGGATCGAACCGGCGACACCACGATTTTCAGTCGTGTGCTCTACCAACTGAGCTACCTCGCCTGCGCCGGTAAGGGTATCCACTCGGCCCGGGTCGCAACCTGACGCCACCGCGGTCTGATCGATCAGGACCCGGCCGAGACGGGGCTGCTCATCGCCGTGAGGAAATCGATCGAGCCGCGCTTGTAGAGGTGATCGTTCAGATTGCCGCACTTGGGACTCTGGACACAGGCCGGGCAGCCAGTCTCACAGCTGCACTCCGCGACCAGCCGGAGCGCGTCGGTCACCAGCCGCTCGTACTCATCGAAACCGCGAGCTGTGATCCCGATACCGCCGGGGTGGCCGTCATAGATGAAAACGGTGGGGCCCCCGGTCTGTCCGTGCATGTTGGTCGACAGTCCGCCGATGTCCCAGCGGTCACACATCGCGATCAGCGGCAGCACCGCGATCTGGGCGTGCTCGGTCGCGTGCAGGGTCCCAAGCAGCTCGTTGAGCGGCAGCTCATCGACCATTCCCGGCCCCGGGAGGTACCAGAGTCCCCTGGTGCCGAACTCCTGGGTCGGCAGGTCTAGCTCGATCAGGTCGACCGGGCTCTGGTCGGCACTCAGGACCCTCTCGAAGCCCGTGACGGTCTCCGAGACCGAGAGCCGTCCGAAATGGAGGTCGACCCCTGCCGCCTCCCGGCGGTCCAGGGTCCGATCGATGAATATCTCGGTATCGATTCTCGGACGGGTGTACCAGTCGCCCTCGAATTTCGTGACGATCGCCCGTTCGTTCTCCAGGTCGAGCTGGCTTACCTCCCAGCTCCTGCCCAGGTGCATGTAGATCGCTCCGGGGTGGACCGTCGAGAGGGCTCGTCCCGATTCGACCTCGCCGATTACTTCACCCGACTCGGCGTCGACCACATCGACCGAATGGCGCGAGCTCGACCTGAGGGACACTCGTGAGGCGATGAAGCCCGAATCCCGCGGGATGCAGCCGGACCCGGTCCGCCGGACGGCCCCGCCGGTCTCGAGATGGTGGAGGGCGCCCTCCATCTCGGGACCGAACCACTGCTCGTCACTCTCTCCGACCGGCATCTCGTAGGCAGCGGCCAGGAGGTGTTTGGCGGCGATCTCGGGCGAGGCGTGGTCGAGGATCGCCGCCTCGACCGGCCGACCGAGGAACTCATCCGGGTGCCGGCAGAAGTACTGGTCCAGGCCGTCCTGTCCGGCGATGTAGACGGCCAGCCCCTCCCGTTGGCGGCCGGCGCGGCCCCACATCTGGCGTAGCCCGGCGGTCGTCCCCGGGAAGGTGACACAGATCGCCGCGTCGAGCTCGCCGATGTCGAGCCCCAGCTCCAGGGCATCGGTGGCCACCACGCCGAGCAGCTTCCCCTCGACCAGGTCGGACTCGATCTGGCGGCGCTGGGCAGCTGTGTAGCCGGCCCGGTATGGGGCGATCCTCTCGGCCAGATCGCCTTGACCCTTCGCCTGGAGACGTTCCGTCGTGAACTTCCTGATCAGCTCAATACCGCGACGGCTCTTCAGGAAACAGATCGTCCTGATGTCGTGGCATGCCAGCTCGGCCAGCAGGTCAGCTGCTTCGGCGAGGGGTGATCGTCTCGTCCCGGTTGCGGCGTCGATCAGAGGCGGGTTCCAGACGACCACCTCCCGGGGGCTCCGTGGTGCTCCGTCGGCATCGACCAGCTCGAAATCCTCCCCGACCAGACGCTCGGCCAGTTCCACCGGGTTGGCGATGGTCGCCGAGGCCAGCAGGAAGCGCGGACTCGAGCCGTAGGCAGCTGCGAGGCGCCTCAGACGCCTGATCACGTTGGCCACGTTGGACCCGAAAACACCCCGGTAGGTGTGGGCCTCATCGATCACCACCCAGTCGAGTCGCGCGAGAAAGGTTCCCCAGGAGCTGTGGTGGGGCAGTATCCCGAGATGGAGCATGTCGGGGTTGGTCAGCACCAGGTTGCTGTTCCTCCGGATCGCCGGGCGCTCACCCTTGGGGGTGTCACCGTCGTAGATCGCGTACCTGAGGCCGGGCGGGGCCAGCCGGGCCAGTGAGCGAGCCTGGTCCTGCGCCAGCGCCTTGGTCGGGTAGAGGTAGAGGGCCGTGGAATTCCCCTCACCGGCCAGGCCGTTCAGTACCGGCAGGTTGAAGGCCAGCGACTTGCCTGAAGCAGTTGCCGTGGTTATGACCACGTTCGAGTCGGCTGCCAGGGAGAAGACTTCGGCCTGGTGGGAATAGAGATGCTCGATCCCGCTAGCTCCCAGGGCTGCCTTCAGGTTGGGATCCAGCCCCTCCGGGAACGGGATCGTCCTGGCCTCGGCGCCGGGCTCCTGCACTGTCTCCTCGATCCGTCCATCCCGTCGGGCCGGGTCGATCGCCACGGCCCACGGGGATCGGAGGAGGGACTCAGCCATTCGATCCCCCGGGCGGCTCCCTCCTGATCGCCTCATCGATCCTCAGGCCCGGGTCGACCTCGGACTGACCGGTCAGGGCGGCCCGCACGGCCAGGAAGTCGGCCGTCCCCCGAACGTCGTGGACCCTCAGGATGCTCGCCCCGAGATCGAGGCCGACCGCCAGCGCCCCAAACGTGCCGGCCCCGCGCTCACTCGGCCTCCTCCCGGTGATTGCGCCGACGAAATCCTTGCGAGAGACGGCCAGCATCACGGGCCGGCCGAACTCGGCGATCACCTCGGGGATCGCCCTCACGGCGTCGACAGTCTGTCTCGGTGTCTTGGCGAAGTCTGGCCCGGGGTCGAGGATCACCTGGTCACTCTCGATGCCGGCGTCGGCCAGCGACTGGAGGCGTTGTCCGAAGAACTCGACCAGCCGGGGGCCGACGCCGTCCCGGTAGAGATCCTCTTCCCAGACCTGGTTCTTCGGGGCCACTTCGGTGTGCATGACGACTATCCCGGCACCGTGACGGGCACATACGGCCAGCATCTCGTCGCTACCGCTGCCGCTGATGTCGTTGACGATCGCTGCCCCGGCCTCCAGCGCGCGTTCGGCCACCTCGGGCTTGTACGTATCGACCGATACCGTGGCGCCGCCTGCCACGGCTGCCTCGATCACCGGCAGGACCCGCTCGAGCTCTTCCCGGGCGTCGACGGCCGGTCGGTTGGTGACGTTGGACTCACCGCCTACCTCGATCAGGTCGGCGCCGTTCTCCAGGTGCTCCCGCACCAGGTCGATCGATCCCGAGGTGGAACGATCGCCCCGGTCCGAGAAGGAATCCGGGGTGGCGTTGACCACTCCGACGATCAGCGGGCTGTCGAGATTGATCTCCCGTCCCTTGACCCGTAGTCTTCGTGCCCCGTCGTTCACCCCCACGATGCTAGACACCTTCGACCACACGGACTTCCCGGTCACCGATCTCCTTCGGGCCAAGCAGGGATCGGTGAGCGTGGTGATCCCTACCCGCGAGACGGCGGGCACGATCGCCGGGACGGTCGCCGAGCTGGTGATCCTCGGGGATCTCGGCCTGGTGGACCAGATCCTCGTCGTCGATGCCGATTCGGCGGACGGCACGGCTGCCGCCGCGATCGACGCCGGTGCCGAGGTCGTGCGGGAGGGGGATCTAGTGCCCTCGGTCGGCCCGGTGCGGGGGAAGGGTGACGCAATGTGGCGCGCCCTCGCTGCCGTAACCGGGGAGTTCGTGGTGTACGTGGACGGTGATGTGGCCGATTTCGGCCGCCACTACGTGACCGGTTTGCTCGGTCCGCTGTTTGAGACTCCGTCGAAGTCGTTCGTCAAGGGTCTCTACCGGCGGCCGTTTCGCCAGGGTGAGAACGAGTCACCGGCCGGTGGCGGCCGGGTCACCGAGCTCACTGCCAAACCGCTCCTGGCCCGGCTGGTTCCGGAGCTGGCCCGGTTCGAGCAGCCTCTCGCCGGTGAGATCGCCGCTCGCCGGTCCCTGCTGGACGCGATCCCGTTCAACACCGGCTACGGAGTCGAGATCGCGATGCTGGTCGAGGTCTGGGACAGGGTCGGCCTCGACGGTATGGCTCAGGTCGGCCTCGGTACCAAGCGGAACACGCACCAGGACCTGATCGCCCTCAACGGTATGGCCAATGAGGTGATCGCCGGCCTTGCCGAGACCCTGGACCGCCTGGACCGGGATGGGCTCGGGCGGATCGAGTCGGCGGCGGACGCCTCGACATCCCAGGCAGTCCGTCCGCCGTTCGGAAGGCTCAGCCTCTCGACCGAGCCTTCCTCCTGACGTCCCTTGGCCGTCCGCTGCGTCTACACCGATCTCGACGGGACCCTGCTCGGTCAGGGCGCCTCACTGTTCACCGACCACGAGGGAAACTTCTCGTTGAGCCAGTCACGGGGCCTCCAGGCCTGTGCACGTGCCGGGGTCGAAGTCGTGATCATGTCCGGTCGGCGACGGGTCCAGGTCCATGAAGATGCCCGGCTGATCGGTCAGGGCTCTTTCATCTTCGAGGCCGGCTCCGGTCTGGTCGTCGACGGTGAGATGACGCTCCTGCTGGGGGACTTCGATGCCGACTCCGAGTCGACCGTCGTCGAGCAGGTCTCGGCCCGTGGAGTACCCGACCTTCTCTTCGAAAGGTACGAAGGCCGCCTCGAGTTCCACGAGCCGTGGCACCTCGATCGCGAGACCAGCCACCTCTTCCGGGGCGAGGTCGATACCGATGAGGCCAACGCCTTCCTGGTCGAGCATGGCCACGGTGACCTGCGGTTGCTCGACAACGGGGCCATCGGTCGCCCTATGCCCGGGATCGAGACCACCCACGCCTACCACCTGGTGCCCAAGGCCGTTTCAAAGGCGGCAGCGGTGGATGCCCACGCCAGGATCAGGGGCTACTCAACCGCCGAGACGATCGCCGTCGGGGATTCCCGTGAGGATCTCGATGTGGCCCGGGTGGTCGGCCAGTTCTTCATGGTTGCCAATGGCCCCGAGAAGGACCCCGGGCTTCGCCAGGCGATCATCGGTCACGGGAATGTGACGGTGACCGAGGGCAGCGCCGGGGATGGTTTTTACGAGGCCGTGGTCAGCAGTCTGGTCTCGGGCTGAACCGGTCCCCCGGGAGCAGGCGCCTCAGGCGACCGAGGCGATACGGCGTACACCTTCATCGATCAGCTCGGGAGGGACCGAGGCGAAGGAGAAGCGCAGTGCAGTCTGGCCGCCATCCAGCATGAAGTCCGTGCCGGGGATGAAAGGGGCACCGGCCTCCTTGGCGGCAATCGCCAGCTGGACCGTATCGGCGTCCTCACCGAGGTCCGCCCAGAGGAAGTACCCACCCCCGGGCTCGTTGAACGAGGCCTGCGGCAGGTGGCTGCCCAGGGCCTCGATCAGGGCGTCGCGCCTCTCACGCAGGCGGACCTTGACCTCGTCGATGTTGCGGTCCAGTGCGCCGGAGCGACCGAGCTCCAGCACCAGGGATCCGGCCAGCATGTTGGGTGAGATGTAGTTCTCGTTCGCCATCTGGGCGATCTCGGCGATCAGGCGGGAGGGGCCGGCGAGATAGCCGACCCGCACCCCGGGGCTGACCGTCTTGGAGAAAGAGGAGACGTGGATCACCCGGTCGTTCGAATCCATGGACAGCATCGTCGGCGGTGGCGGGTCGCCGAACGGCAGCTCCCGGTAGGGGTCATCCTCGAAGATCATGAAGTCGTGTTGGTCGGCCAGGGAGACGAGCCGCTCACGTTTTTCGGCCGAGAGGGTGCAGCCGGCCGGGTTGTGGAAGTTCGGGATCACGTGGACGAGCTTGATCGGACCGAGCTCGAGCGCCTTCTCCAGGGCGTCGAGGTCGAGCCCGTCGTCCTCCAGGGGCACCGGCACGAAGTCGACCCCGAGCTGCTCCAACAGAAGCAGGGTCCGGTCATAGGACGGCTGCTCCACGACCACCCGGTCCCCGGGCGAGACGAGATGGCGAAACAGCATCGCACCGGCCTCCAGGGACCCGTTGGTCACCATCACCTGGGAGGCGTCTGCCAGCCCGTGCCTCTCGGCGATCCATTCACAGAGGCCGGGGTGGCCGGTCCCAACTCCGTAGGAGAGGGCTGTCTTCCAGTCGGTCTCCAGGGCCTTGGCAGTGGCTTCGCGCACCGCGTCCACCGGGATCAGGTCCGGGCTGGGCGCTCCACGGGCGAAGCTGATGGTCTCGGTCATCGCTATCTCTCAGGTAGGAGGCTGGGATCGCGACGATAGCAGCGAAGCGACCCTTCCGGCCGAGCCTGCCTCAGCCCTCGCGGAGGATCTCGACGGCCAGCGCGGCCGTCTCGGACGGGTTGCGGCCGACCTTGACGCCCTTGGCCTCGAGGGCTTCCTTCTTCGCCGCGGCGCCGCCGGCCGATCCCTCGACTATCGCCCCGGCGTGGCCCATCTGTTTGCCGGGGGGTGCGGTGAACCCGGCGATGTAGGCGACAACCGGCTTGGACATCTCGGAGGCGATGAACTCGGCCGCATGCTCTTCGGCTGCGCCCCCGATCTCTCCGACCATCACGACCAGCTCGGTCTCGGGGTCGGCCTCGTACAGGGTGAGGATGTCAATGAAGTCCGAGCCGACGATCGGGTCACCGCCGATGCCGACGATCGACGAGTTGCCCCCGCCGGCGTGCTAGAGCTCGCTGCCGATCTGGTAGGTCAGCGTGCCCGACTTGGAACCCACGCCGACCCGACCCCGGTCGAAGAACTGGGCCGGGATGATGCCCACATTTGCTTCCCCCGGAGAGAGCACGCCGGGGCAGTTCGGCCCGATCAGCCGCGTCCCTGCCTCCCTCGCCTTCCAGTAGGTAGCGAGCATGTCCATGACCGGGATTCCCTCGGTTATGGCGATTACGGTCTCGACGCCAGCATCGATCGCCTCGTTGATCGCTCCGGCCGCAAACTTGGCCGGCACGAAGACCATCGAGGTATTCGCTCCGGTCTCGGCGACGCTCTCGGCCACCGTGTCGAACACCGGCACCCCTTCGACCTCCTGGCCGCCCTTGCCCGGGGTGACCCCGGCTACTAGCTCGGTCCCGTAATCACGGTTACGGAGCCCGTGGAAGCTGCCCTCCCGGCCGGTCAGGCCCGATACTACGAGCCGCGTCTCCTTGCCGACGACGATGCTCAAGTTTCCTCCGCTGCTAGCTGGACCGCCCTCTCGGCGGCGCCGAGCATGGTGCCCTGGATATGGAGGTTGGGCAGTCCGGCATCGGCCAGGAGGGCCAGGCCCTCATCCCGGTTGGTCCCGTCCAGACGGACCACCAGAGGCATCTCGAGGCCGGTGTTCTCGGTGGCCTGGAGGATGCCCTTGGCGACCTCGTCACACCGGGTGATTCCGCCGAAGATGTTGAACAGGATCGCCTTGACGTTCGGATCCGAGGTGAGGACCTCGAGGGCAGCGGTGATCTTGTCGGCTTTGGAGCCCCCGGCCGCATCGAGGAAGTTCGCCGGCGAGCCACCGGCCTGGGCGACCACATCGAGGGTCGACATGCAGAGCCCGGCGCCGTTGGCGAGGATCCCGATATCTCCCCCGATCTTCACGTAGGCCAGTCCACGGTCGCGCGCCATGGTCTCCTGCGGATCCCCCTCGACCGCTCGGGCAAGCTCCTCCAGATCGGGATGGCGGAACAGGGAGTTCGGGTCGATCGTCACCTTGGAGTCGAGCGCGACCACCTCGCCGTTTCCGATGGCGGCCAGGGGGTTGATCTCGACCAGCGTGGCGTCCTCGGCCTTGGCCAGCTCGACCAGGACCCTCAGGGTCCGAGCGGTCGCCTCGGCATACTCCTCCGGTATCCCGGCGTCGGCGACGATCCTGGCCGACTCTGCCTCGGTGAGGCCTTCCAGCGGATCGACATGGTGGCGGACCAGGGCCTCGGGACTGTTGGCAGCGACCTCCTCGATGTCCATTCCTCCCATCCGCGAGAGCATCACCAGCTGCTTCTTGGCTGAGCGGTCGAGGATCACCGAGGCATAGAACTCGGCCTCGATCTCGGTCCCGGTCTCGATCCAGAGCTCTTCGACCCGAAACGGACCCTCCCCGTGAGGCCCCGTGATGTCCATCCCGAGGATCGCCTCGGCGTGGGCCCGGGCTTCGCCCTCATCGGCGGCGACCTTGATTCCGCCGGCCTTGCCCCGTCCGCCAATCAGTACCTGGGCCTTGACTGCAACTGGAAAACCGAGCTCCCGGGCTGCCTCTACTGCCTCCTCGACCGAGGCGGCATGACGCCCGCTTGGGACGGCCATGCCGTTCCGGGAGAAGAGCTCTTTTCCCTGATATTCGAGGAGGTCCATTTTCTGGCAGTGGTGCGGGAAAGCACCGAGCCGTGAGCCTATCGGCATAATGGATCACCACGCGTGCCGCTTCCGAGCCTCAAGAACATCGAGTGGGTCACCACTGATTGCTACGGAACCCTGATCGATTGGGAGAAGGGTATTGCCTCCGCCTGCGCCGAAGAGGCCGCCAAAGATGGCTTTAGTTTTGAGACCGGGCCTTTCCTGGACCGGTTCTTCGAGGTTCAGGCCGAGATCATGGCCGGCTCCTATGAGCTGTATGCAGAGGTACTGAGGCGGACGATCATCAAGGTCGCCGGTGAGATCGGCTGGGAGGTCGAGCCTTCCCGCGCCCAGTTCCTTCCCGACAGCATCGCCTGGTGGAAGCCCTTCCGTGAGGCCAACGCGGCGATGGACCGTTTGGCCAAGAAGTACGACATCGGGATCGTCTCCAACATCGATGACAAGATGCTCGGCATCTCACGCAGGCACCTGCGGACCGATCTCGATCTGGTGGTGACTGCCCAGCAGGTCCGAAGCTACAAGCCCGACAACACCCACTTCAAGGAGTGCGCCCGTCGGATCGGCAGCAAGAAGAACTGGATCCACATCGCCAGTGGGTACACCACAGACGTGGCTCCGCTGATCAAGATGAAGGTCCCGGTCATCTGGGTGAACCGTCACGGCGAGAAGCTCGACGGCCGCAAGCGGCCCTCCCTCGAGGTCAAGAACTTCCGGGAGGCCGTCAAGAAGCTCGGTGCCGGCGGCTGAGCGCGCCGGGATCGTCCGTCAGAGCTTCCTGGTGAACAGGGTGTCGGGATTCTCACCCCACCGCTCGGGCAGGTGGCTGGACCGGAAACCGCTCCCCTCGTAGAGGGCGATCGCCTCGGTGTTCCCGGAATTGGTCTCCAGCTGCATTCGCTCGCACCCACGGGATTTCGCCCGTTGGATGGCCGCCTCGACCAGTGCCTTGCCGAGGCCCTTGCCCCGGGCCTCCTCGGCGACGAAGAGGTCTTCCAGCCAGGCATCTTCCCGGCCACTCCAGACCGAGAGCCGGTAGCGCACCTGGGCGAATCCGACCTCGGGATCACCGATCAGGATGTACTCGGTCCCGGGGTCCTCGATCAACTCGGCGACGGCCGCCTCGATCACGGCGTTGGTCGGCTCCTCTTCATCGAGGAAGTCACGGAACTCGCTGATCAGCCGGGTCACAGTGCCAGTATCGGCCCGTCCGGCAATCCGGACCGGGGTCTCAGGCCCCACTGGCGTCCTCGATCGGCCCCGCACCCGAGTACAGCTTCTGGAGCGTCTTGCCACCCCTGCCGAGCAGATAGACGTCAACCTTGTTGAAACCGCGTTTCAGGGCGTCCGGGGGCAGGAGGATCGAGTATCCGACCCCGGCCCTGAGTCGGTCCCTGAAGGTCCAGCCGACACCCTGGATCCGGTCATCGACCGCGATGGCGATCACCCGATTGGCAGGGACCCCCCTTGCCTTGCCCCGCTGGAGCAGGCCGATCAGTGCCGGCCCCTCGGGGTCGAAGTTCTTGGGGGCGTTTCGCTTCTCGGGGGAGGCGAACTGGTCGGCTTTGGCAGGCAGGCGTCCGAAGTCTGTGACCGGACGTCCGATCAACTCCTTGCGCGGACCGGAACGGTACACCGGTCCCCAGCCGGTCCCGGTGGTGAACAACGCCTGGATCCGCCGGATGACCGCGTCGCGCTGGTCGACCATCTCGCTGACCGGAGCCTCGAGGGTGCCGGTCGGCGGGTTGCGCACGTTGACGGTGTCGGCCGGGCAGTCCTGGACCTCCCACGGGTAATCGATCTCCAACCGTTTGGCAACCTCGGGCAGGATGTCACTGGCGCAGGTGTGCCGGTCGACGACCTCGGCCTCGTCTTGACCGGGTGACTTTATGAACAGCGGGACCGAGGCCACCCAACCAAGGTTCTGGCCGGTCGCCTTGCGCCGGTCTACTCGTGAGCTGAAGGCCGCTCCGTGGTCGGCGGTCACGACCACCAGGGAGTCATCCCAGAGACCCCTTTTCTCCAGGGAGGCCTTGATCAGGCCGAACAGCGTGTCGGTGAAACCGACCTCGAGTAGCCCCCGCTGGAGGGCGATGTCGACGACCCGCTGGGGAGCCAGCCATTTCCGGTCATCCGGCAGAAGACCACTCCACTCGTCCGAGACGTTGGTGTAGCGCTGGCCGTCCGGAATGTGCTTCCAGGGGTAGTGGGGCTTCAGCAGGTGGATCATGTCGAGCCGCTCGCGCCGCTCCGTGCCGAGGTTACGGTTGAACCTCGCCACCGCCACCTCGGTCTGCTCGAGGTCACCCCCGGCAAAGACCCGGCCGAGATCCCGGGCCCCGCCGCGGGCGGTGCGCTGCGGTTTCTCGGTCTCCTCTTCGATGGACAGTTCCGTCTGCTGGTAATCATCACCGAAGCCACCGAAGGCCTTGGAGATGTCAGGGAGGTTCCGTCGCATCGAGTTGGGCAGCAGCAGGTGCTGGGAGACGACGAACAGGTCCGAGAACAGCGCATCCGTGCTGGTGTCGTAGCCGAGGTCCTCCTCCCTGGCCGGGCAGAGTGAATCGGGACAGACCTTGGTGATCAGCTCGTTCACCTCTAGCCCGTAGCTGCCGCCGAGCAGCGTGAAGATGCTTCGTGGGTGCTCCGAGGCGATCGGCAGGTCATCGATTTCGGCGTGGCGTCCGGTGAGGATGCTCGGGACGGCTACCGGTGTATAGGCCCCGGAAGCCGATGTGTTCCGGTACCAGGTCGACTGTCCGGCCAGCTCGGCGAGGTTCGGGTACCTGCTCGCGTCGATCGACTTCTCGTCTTCCATCAGCGCCGCCAGTGGGAACTCGTCGAAGATCACCATCACCACCCGGGCCGGATTGCCGACCTCGATCTGTTCGGCCTCGGGATTCTGGTTTGGGGTGATCAGCCTCGAGGTCGGGCTGAGGAAGAAGAAGACGGCCAGGATCACCAGGGGCGCCGGCGTCAGGATGTCCATGAAGGTCTTCGGGAATCGCCACCTGTCGTAGGCGTAGACGCCGGCAACGGCGATCAATATCGAGAACCCGATCAGCAGGGCAGCGGACCAGTCCAGGTAGCGCTTGGCGAGGCTGAGCGCGAGGGCAGCTCCGACCAGGCCCATCAAGACCAGGTGGATTCCCCACCGAAGGCGGGGGCTGATCCGGTTAGCCACCAGCTCGATCACCAGGGCCACGATGGGAGGCCCGAAGGCCAGCACCAGCGCGTAGAGGATTATCTGGCCAGTCGAGTTAGCCCGGGCGACGAAGAACTCGGGACTGCCGCCCAGAAGCGACAGCATCGGCTGCAGGAAGGCCAGTGCCCACAGGGCCGTCAGGTGGGCTACGCCCAGCAGCACCGAGGGACGCGAGGATCCCGACTGGTCCTTGCCTGCGGCCGTCTTGTCGATCTGTTCGTTCATCTACCCGGTTCGGTCTGGCTTTCCGGGCGCCTTGGGACGCCCGGCCCCGGAGGCCTCCTGCCCGGCCCGGAGAACGCTCAGTTTCCGCCGACCAGAGACAGTTTACGACCCTGCTTGAGGTAGACCTCAACCCGATTGGAACCGGCTTTCAGGGAGTCCGGATCGACCACGGTGCCGAACTGGACCGCACCCTCGAACCGGAAGGCCCGGGTCGTCCCCCTGACCTTTCCGTTGACCGTGACGACCAGTTCCTCTCCCGGCTTGATTCCGTCCAGGGAGCCGGTGACATACATCGGCACCAGAGACTGTCCCGGCCGGTAGTCATCCCAGGCTTCCGGTCGGGCCAGCTCGACGCCCGTCTTGCCACCCGAGGCCGCAGCCGAGCCGACCTTCGTACCGATCAACTCTGGCGATGGACCGAGCGTGTAGAGCGGACCGTCACCGAATCGCTTCACCTGGCGTTGCAGGGCGACCTCTCGCTGCGTGACCATCTCGGCCAGGGTTCCCCGGTACTCCTTGAACTTGATGTCCTTGAGGACTATGTCCCGCTCGGGGACTTCGCCCTGGATCGCGAGACCCTCGGTCTTGTAGAGGCCGTCGACCTCGAGCTCCCGGGCGATCGTCGGCACGATGTCCAGCGTCGTCACGTGCCTTTGGTCCACCCTGCCCTTCGACTCACCGGGGTACTTGACCAGCAGGGGCGGGTTGGCCACCTCACCCAGGCTCTCCAGGTCCACCTGGCGTTGGGGCACGGTCCCGCCCTCGAAGGAGACCCCGTGGTCGGCAGTGACCATCACCAGGGCCTTGTCCCACAGGTCGGTCGCTTCGAGACGGTCGAGGACTTCGCCCAGCAGCGTGTCGGCGAAGCCGGTCTGGACGGTCATCCGCTGGTGGGCCGATTCGACCCCCCACTCGTCGACCAGCCACTGGCCGGTCGACTCCGACAGCTGGTTGACCGGTTCGGCGCTGTACTGCTCGCCGAGCACCCCGTACTTCCAGGGCTGGTGGGGCTGCTTGATGTGCATCATGGTCAGGGAACGGTCACTCGCCGGTATCCCCCGAATGAAGTCGACGTACTCCTGCGGGGTGCTCCGCCCGCCCCGGCCCTTGACGAAGAAGTCGGTCTTCAGGCCCTCCTTGGGGGAGGTCGCGCCGTCGAAGTCCTCGAAATTGGTGCCCACGTCCGGTAGCCGCTCGGCCAGTTGGGTCGGCAGCACCAGCCTGCCGACCACATACCGCAGGTCCGAGGCCAGGGAGCGCAGGCGGGCCCGCTGGGCTACCTGCTCGGCCTTGGGCTTCGGACAGAGGTCTGGATCACAGATCTCGGTGATCGGCTCGAGGACGTGGAGTCGGTACGAGTTGGCCAGCAGGGAGAAGAGGTTGTCGGGCTGGTCGGCAGCGGTCGGCAGTGAACCCTCGGCCGGCCGGTTCCCGGTAAGGATCCCCGGCATGGCCGTCGGGGTGAAGTAGGAGGTGGTGGTGAAGTTCGGGTACCAGGTGCCGGTCTTCGCCATCCGGGCGAAGTTCGGGTACCGCTGACCGTCGATCTCGCCGTCGGCATCGAGCAGGTTGACCGTGCCGAGCTCGTCGAAGGTGATCAGCACGACCGGGACGTCACGGCCGACCGAGGCGTCCAGCTTCTGGGCCTCATCCGGGAGCAGCACCTTGTTGGTGTCGCTCAGGAAGAAGAAGATCAACACGATCACCACCGGAGCGATGATCAGGATGTCGAACAGGTTGCGGACGAACTTCACCTGGATAGAGGCGATCCCCAGCAGGACGCCCAGTCCGAGGGACACCAGGACGACCAGTACCCAGACCCCCGGCAGGACCGGATCGAGGATCTGGATGAAGAGGAAGGCTGCGAGGACCGCAAAGAAGGTCAGGTGGACGGCCAGATAGGGCTTCGGCCCGATCTTCGAGGCGGCCCATTCGATCACCAGCATCGCCAGGGGTGGCAGGAACATGAAACCGATCCCGAGGATCAGGATGTCGCCCGGGCTGTTGTCTCGGGCGACGAAGAAGTCGGGATTCTTGCCCAGCAGGTCGAACAGGGGCTGGGCGAAGGCCAGTGCCCAGAGTGCGGCCAGGTGACCGGCGCCGATCAGCAGCCTGCGGCGATCCGGGACCTTGGCGTCCTGCCAGAAGTTCATTCGTTTGGCTCGGCGTAGAACAGCACCCGGTGGCCCGAGGGCAGTTCTTCCCTTCGCTCGATCCGGTAACGCCGGCCGAGCTCGCGCTCGAAGTAGTCCAGGTCATAGTCCGGATTGGCCCCGTCCTGCTTGTTGGCCAGCAGCGCCTCGACCATCGGGTCATCGCGCTTGGGGAACTCGATCACCAGGCCGGAACCCAGGCTCGCGGTCCAGTCAAGGAAGTCGGCGATCGGGATGTTGGCCGAGATCGAAACGTGGTGGATCAGGGCCAGGGCAAGCATCAGATCCGGCGCGCCCCGGTCATCCAGGGTTCGGCGCTCCAGGCCACGCCAGCCCAGGGCAGGCGAGGGGTCAGCCAGGTTGCCGACGAGCGGCAGGATCGTCCGGTTGCCTTCCTGCTTGAGGGACCGGTAGAGCGCCTCGACGGTCGCGTGGTCGAAGTCGAAGGCGACCACCCTGTCGGAACCTTCGTCGGCTATCCGTGAGTAGGCACCGTCGTTGCAGCCCATGTCCCAGGTAAGGCCCGGTCGCTTGGCCTGGACGACCTGGGCGACGAAGGCCTGTTTGGCCCGGTCGTCGTCATCGGAGTAGGTGTTGTCCTGTCGGTAGCCGCTCCAGGCCGTCTCACCGGCTTTCCACCGGAGCTTTTCAACCAGCTTCCGCATGCTCTGGATGTGGGCCTTGACCGCCTGGGGCTTGACCTCGCGCTTCTTGGCGTTCTCTTCGGCCGATCCGGGGCCGGATCGGTTCGCCCGGCGGTCGAGCCGGGCGTGGAGCGAGGTGTGCAGGAATACCCCGGGGCGAAGGCGGTCACGCAGGGAGAAGACCTTGATCGCATCGATTGGCTGGATGCCGTCGATCGACCCCCTCAGCCACGGGTGGAAGGGCAGGTCCTTATGGGCCTGGAACATCAGCGGATAGAGGCAGAGCATGCAGAACTGGCGGTAACCGACCCACGGCTGCCCCTCGGGCAGTTCCTCGAAGGAGCCGACATCTATGAACACCGGCTTCGAGCCCTCGAACTGCACGTTGTAGGGCGTGGCATCCTTCAACATCAGACCACTGTCGATCGCTTCGGTCGCGATGTCGAGCTGCAGCAGGGCGGCGTCCTTCAACATCGAGAAGGTCCACTCGTACGGGTAGGAGACGAACGGGATCCGGTCGTGCTC
Organism: Solirubrobacterales bacterium; assembly: GCA_040398125.1. Classification (GTDB taxonomy): domain Bacteria; phylum Actinomycetota; class Thermoleophilia; order Solirubrobacterales; family 70-9; genus 67-14. The sequence continues at coordinate 31,148 of JBBAUQ010000002.1, forward strand.
CAGTACCCGGGCCACCCCGGTTGGCAGGAGTTCAGTCCCGCCGTTGAGCCTGCCGGCGTCGACCTCCCTGGTTCCGACCAGGTCCCCACGTTCGACCAGCTCGGCGAGCAGGCCGCTGCTGGAGAGAAGCTCCCAGTCAGCGACTCCCTCGGGGCTTATCGCCCTGAGGACCGCGTCCCCGGAGATGACGACCCGACTGTCTCGGTCCCGGAAGGAACCGGGTTCGACCTCGGGCAAGGCTACTGCTGTTCGGCCGGCTTGTCCTCCGCCACGTCGGCGGCGTCGGAAGCCTTTTCGGCCGCCGGGGCCCCGTCATCCTTCTTCCAGAACATCAGCTTGTTCAGAAAATTCTTGCCGTAGGTCCTGAGGGCAGCTCCGACTCCGGCGACGCCGGCCAGGATCGCAGCGAGAAGGGCGCTTGCGCTGCCAGGGTCTAGGTATGCGAAGAGTTCCATTCAGCAGTCCTTTCCGTGGTGGGCCGGAAGGCCCACTCACACGCGACCAGCGAGTTTACTGAACCGGCCAGAAGTAGTGGCCGATTTACTCGATAGTGACCAGGTGGTCGCCAGTCGCCACCGCATCACCGACCGAGATCGGCAGGGCAGTCACCTTGCCGCCACGGTGGGCCGTGATCTCGTTCTCCATCTTCATTGCCTCGATGATGCAGACGAGCTGGCCCTCCTCGACTTCGGCCCCCTCCTCGACTGCGATCTTGAAAACCGATCCCTGCAGCGGGGAGGCCAGTTCGGCCTGGTTCGATCCGGCTGAGGAACTGGCCTTGCGTTCGCGCTTGGGCGGGGCCTGGCCGCCACTCGGACCGGCCGGGGCAGCCTGTACCGGACCGACCGCATCACCGATCACCGTCACATCGAACCGCCTGCCACTCACCTCGACCGTGTAGTCGCGGGTCGCCTTCTCGGCCTCACCATCGACGGGCTCGGTTGCCTCGACTTCCTCGGGGGCGGTGGTCTTCAGCCACTCGCGGTCTTCCATCAGGTCGCGACAGGTCTCGCCATCGCGCCACTGGTCGGTTTTCAGGATGGCCTTGTGGAACGGAATCAGGGTCTTCAGACCGCCGATCTCGTACTCCTCCAGGGCTCTCAGCATCCGGTCCGTGGCGGCCTGTCGGTCGGTATCCCAGACGATCAGCTTGGCGACCATCGGGTCATACATCGGGGTGACCTCCGAGCCTGCGACCACGCCGGAATCGACCCGAACTCCGGGGCCGGCCGGCTCGCGGTAGGAAGTGATCTGCCCCGGTGCCGGAGCGAAGTTCTTGTCGGCCCGCTCGGCGTTGATCCGGCACTCGATCGCGTGACCCTTCATCTCGACGTCCTCCTGGGTGATCGAGAGCGGCTCACCGGCGGCGATCCTGATCTGCTCCCGCACGATGTCGAAGCCGGTGACCATCTCGGTGACGCAGTGCTCGACCTGGACCCTGGTGTTCATCTCGAGGAAGAAGTACTCATCGCCGACCTGCATCCCCTCGACCGTGCCGGCCGAGTAGTAGCCGAC
>JBBAUQ010000002.1:32762-33862 GCA_040398125.1 Solirubrobacterales bacterium
AGGTCCTTGGCCGGCTCGGTCGCCCCGGGAACGATCGGCACCCCGGCTTCGGCCATGATGTCCCGGGCGCCGGTCTTCGAGCCCATTGCCTCGATCGCCGACGCAGGCGGCCCGATGAAGGTGATTCCGGCCTCTTCACAGGCCCGGGCGAAATCGGCATTCTCAGCCAGGAAGCCGTAACCGGGATGGATCGCCTCGGCCCCGGACTCCTTTGCGGCTCCCAGGATCTTCTCAATCGAGAGGTAGCTCTCTGCCGGTACTGCCGGGCCGATCAGGTAGGCCTCATCGCACTCCTTGACGTGGGGTGCGTCGCGATCGGCCTCGGAATAGACGGCGACCGAGGTGATGCCCATCTCGCGCAGGGCCCGGGCCACCCGGATCGCGATCTCGCCCCGATTGGCGATGAGAACCTTGCTGAACATACGGCCGGATTCTATTCCGGAAATGCCCGGGGCCGCGCCGCGGTACCGTCTTCCAGATGGCTTTCTCCCGGCAGGCCGAGGTGATCCAGGCCGAACTCGAATCCCTGGCAAACCGGGATGATGCCCGGCAGCTGGCGAGGTTCTTCAAGACCGGTCCCGGGGAGTACGGCGAGGGTGATCGCTTCCTCGGGATCCGGGCCCCGGCGCTCGAGTCCGTGGCCCGCCGCCACCGAGACGTCGAACTCGGGGTGCTGGCCGAGCTGCTGGAGGGCGCCTTCCACGAGGAGCGGATGCTCGCCCTCAGGATCCTCCGGAACCGTTACCGGCGGGCACGATCAGATCCCGAACGGCGGCGGCTCGCCCGGTTCTACCTCGACCATCCCGAAGGGGTAGACAACTGGGACCTGGTCTATATCTCGGCTCCCTGGCTGATCGGGGGTGAGCTGTCTCGCGGGAGGCTGGCCGGAACAGTTCGGCGGATGGCCGGCTCACCTGACCTCTGGATCCGGCGCCAGGCGGTGGTCGCGACGCTCGGCCCGGTTCGCCAGGGCCAGCTCGACCCGGCCCTGGAGATCTGTGCAGTCCTGGTGCCTGATCATGAGGACCTGATCCAGAAGGCCTCTGGGTGGGTACTCAGGGAGGTCGGAAAGCGCGACCGCACCTCCCTGACCGGCTTCC
>JBBAUQ010000003.1:0-28327 GCA_040398125.1 Solirubrobacterales bacterium
GCCCGGCAGCAACGAGGTTGCCGATCAGGCCGACCATCGAGATCTTGTTCGGGGTGAGCCGCGACTCGATCAGCCGGTCGCGGGCGTACTCCCGGAAGTACCGGGCAGACCCGTTGCCGCGGCCTCCCTGGGGTCCCTCGGACGAACTGGGATCCATCGGGCGATCTTACGAGAGTCCGGCCCGAACGCGGGTCACGGTCGGCAGGATCGGTCCGCGCCGAACCTCGCTGTGGGGTCGAAGACCGCCCTGACGGTCAAGGCACCGGGAGCCGGCAGGAAGACCTCGGTCCAGCCGCCGGCGGTCTCCTCGACGCATCCACGACCGGCCGAGACCTCCCAGTAAGGAGTGTGGCGGACCCTGACCAGGAACCGGCCGGCCTCGGGCGAGCTCACCCGGAAGCGGTCGACCCCGAACCGATCGAGCCGAGCCGGGGGCTGGACCAGGGGCCTGGCGCTCTCGACCCTGAAGAGCTCCCAGCCCGGGGGGGCGTCGACCTCCCTCAGGTAAGCGGGCCTGGACATCACGAGAGCGGCCTCGTCCTCGGCCGAGTAGTCGAGCTCGGCCGAGGGTACGGCCACCCAACCGACGCCGAGACGGTCCAGCCACTCTCGATAGCGCCCGGCCGGAAGGGTGTCCTCGTAGAAGAGGCCGTTCAGTCGGCGGTCGGTCTGGCGCTCCCACCCGCGGGCCAGCGGCAGGTCCGGGGCAAGACGGGCCGACTCCCAGTGGCTGGCGACCGGAAGCACCTCGACCCGGGCCGGTCGACGCTCCAACCTCTCCGCGAGGGTCTCGACGAGGGGGGCGTAGAACCCGGCCTGGACCCAGGGTTCACCTTCGGTCAGGCGGAGGTCGCGAACCACCGGAATCACCTGCCAGGCAAGGATCAGCGGGGCCAGGACGAGGACGGCAAGGCGTCGACGGGGCCAGGCCGCACAGAGCACCAAGGGCCCGGTCAGCAACACCCCGAGGCGGTTCGCATTGCCGCCCATCGGGGTCGGGATGAGGAAGGCCGCGACCAGGGCGGCCGCGTAGACCAGCAGGCCGATCCGGACCAGCCGCTCGGACGGCGGGATGACCAGGACTGCGGCCAGAGTGAGCACCAGGGCCGGGACGAAGCTCGAGACCACGTACGGCTCATCACCGCCGGCCGGGAAGAGCAGGGCGATCACGACCGCCGAGAGCATTGCGGCGCCGGCGAGCTCCAGCCCCCGGCGGTCGGGCCGCATCGCTATCCCGTGACCGAGCCCGCAGCAGGCAAGGAAGAGGGCGGCAACCGGACTGGCGAGGGCCACCGTGAAGGCCACTACCAGCGATGCCGCCCGCAGGTTCCGTTGGGCAAGGAAGACGGCCAGGGTCGCGAGGAAGACACCGAGGGCAAAGGTGAGCCGGCCCGAGAAGAGGCTGACCGTGACCGCTGCGCTGAACCAGGCAGCCCCCCAGGCCGCTCCGGTCGGGTTGGTCCGGCCCCAGTAGCGATCGACGATCGCGGTGAACAGCAGGGCCGACCCGACCACCGCCAGGACACCCATCAAACGGAAGCCGATCAGCGAGCCGATCGCCGGGGCCAGCAGGCTGTAGGTCGGCAGGTGGTGGCCACCGAACCAGAAGTTGTTCCAGAAAACGGGGCCGTCCCGTTCGAAGAGCTCTGTGCGGAACAGCTGGGCGGCGTGATCGGCAGTGAGCGGGCTCAGCAGCAGGTAGGTGACCGAGAGCGCAGTCACCACCCCGAGGGGCAGGATGAAGGCCCGCCAGGGTCGGCTATCGGCTTCCACGGACGCTCAGGCGCCGGCCCGCTGCAGGGCGGCCACCCGGGCCCAGCCCCAGGACTCGGGATTGATCTTGCCGAGCACCCGGGCTGCGATCAGGAAGGAGCAGACTGCGACCGTCCAGCCGAGGACGGCATCTATCCAGTAGTGGTTGGCGGTGACGATCGTCACCGAGGCGACCAGCAGAGGCCAGGTCCCCCAGAAGCACTTCCCGAAGAGGGATTTAGAGACCACGACACCCGATCCACCGATCATCAGGGCGACGGCACAGTGCATCGAGGGCACCGCGGCGAAGGGATTGATGAACAGCTGGGCGAGGCCCGATTCATGGTTGACCGCGGAGAAGGCGTTGAGCGTGTCGACGAACCCGTACTCGGGGAACATCCGGGGGGGTGCGGTCGGAAAGCCGATGTAGCCGACAAGCGCCAGGCCCATGGAGACGAACAGCATGTTGCGAACGAAGTAGTAGGCCTCGTTGCGGAACAGGTAGAGCCAGATCAGGAAGGCACTCGCCACGGTGAACTGGCTGTTCATGTAGATCTGGTTGGCGAAGTCGATCAGCCACTGGTGATCGAGGAGGCTGGCCTGCAGCGATGGCTCGAAGAAGGTGCCGGTCGATCGCTGGAGATCCATTATCCGCTCGCCGTTGGCAAAGGCGATGCTGGCCTTGCCCTCGGCGAAACCGCGAGCCAGCTCGTAGCCGGTGTCGGCGAACACGTACAGGGCGAGCTGGCGGAACAGGTCACCCCATCCCTGGGGAAGCCACTCCCCTATGCGAGAGACGATCGCAATCACGGGGCGACTATTCTAGTCGGGATCCGGGAAGTACCGACCTTCGGAACGGAATGACCGAACTCTTACGGCCGACCATCTGCCTCGGTGAAGCGATCGTCGACCTGATCGGCGGCAGGGGTGCCGCGCCGGGGTCCATCCCGGAAGGACTGATCCCCCACCCCGGTGGAGCGCTCGCCAACGTGGCCGTCGCCGTGGCCCGATCCGGTCGGCCGGTCGAGCTGGTCGGCGGAGTGGGCGGGGACGAATGGGGCCGCTGGCTGACCGAGGACCTGATGGAGGAGGGGGTCGGCACCGGTTGGCTGCTCCCCGTTGCGGGACTGGACAGCCCGATCGCCGTCGTCTTCCTGGACGGGGCCGGTGAACCTCGTTTTCAGGTCTACGGCGAGTGGATCGGCCCCCTGATGGAGGCAGTGAGGCCCCGCCTGGGGGAGGCGATCAGCGGAGCCGGGTCTCTGGTGATCGGGGCGAACACGATGGTCGGTGAGGCCGAGCGCGAAGTCACTCGTGAGGCGATCGAGCTCGCCCGGGAGGCCGGCATCCCGGTGGTCCTCGACCCGAACCACCGTCCCGGCCGTTGGCCGGACCAGGCCGAGGCGATCGAGCTGTCGCTCGAGCTGGTCCGCGCCGCAAGCGTGGTCAAGGCGAATCTGGCCGAGGCCGAACTGTTGACGGGAGTGACCGGCGCCAGGCAGGCGGCCGGGGAGCTGCTCCGACTCGGGCCCGATCTGGCCGTGATCACCGATGGGCCCGGGGAAGTGACCGTCGCCGGGCAGAGCGAAGCCACGGTGTCGCCCGCCCCGGTCGAGGTCGTCAGCCCCCTCGGGGCCGGTGACGCCTTCCTCGGGAGTCTGGTCGCCGGGCTGGACGAGGCCGGCTGGGACCTGACCAGGGCCGTTGGCCCGGTCGAGGCAGCCTGCGAAGCGGCCCGACGGGCCTGTCTGACCGTAGGGGCGCACACATGAGCCCCCAGGGCCGACTGCCTGGCGTCCCGCGAAAGGAGTGGAGGCCGCCCACCCGGGAGCGGGTCCGGCGCATCCGGGACCGTCTCCGCGAGATGTACGGCAGGCCGCTCAACGTCCCCCACCGCGAACCGGTCGACGAGCTGGTCCGAACGATCCTCTCCCAGGCGACCAGCGATGCCAACCGAGACCGGGCCTTCTCCTCGCTCACCGACCGTTTCCCGGACTGGGCCGCCGTGCGGGATGCCCCCGAGGAAGAGGTCGAGGAAGCGATCCGGCCGGGCGGCCTTTCGAGGCAGAAGGCCCCGCGCATCCAGGAGGCACTCCGGGCGATCGGGCCGGAGCTCGACCTGGACTGGCTGGAGACGGCCGATCGGGACGAGGCGATCGGCTTCCTGACCGGACTTCCCGGGGTCGGACGGAAAACGGCGGCCTGCGTCCAGGTCTTCACCTGGAACCACCCCGAGATACCGGTCGACGTCCACGTCCACCGGGTCGGTGGACGACTCGGTCTCTTCCGGCCGAATGCGTCATTCGAAGAGGCCCACGATGAGATGCTCAGGCTGGTCGATCCCGAGGATGCCTACGAGTTCCACATGAACCTGATCCGGCTCGGGCGGGATCTCTGCCGACCGACCCCTCGCTGCCGGGAGTGTGACCTGCGCAGGATGTGCCCCTTCGGCAGGCAGGCTCGGCGGGAAGCAGGCTGATCGGTTTCCGGGCTGCTCCGTCGTCAGGCTGACAGGTAAGATTCCGGCTGGATCGATCGAGACCGAATGAAACTCGGCCAAATCAGTTCGTGAAGAAGAAATCGTTCGTCATATTCGGAGTGCTGGTAGCGATGCTGGCCATCGCCCTGCCGGCCTGGGCCTTCCTGTCGAGTGGTGATCCCGAGAGGGATCGGACAGAGGTTCCGGCGAACCTCAAGGCGGGACAGACGCGCTTCGTCGAAAACTGCGGCAACTGCCACACCCTCTACGCGGCCGGCACCTACAGCAACTTCGGACCGAACCTGGACCAGAAACTGGCCCCGGCCGGGACGCCGACCGGGCCTGATGCCCAGAGCCAGAAGGACGGCATCTACTCCCAGGTCCTCAGCGCGATCGAGAAGGGGTACAACGATCCGACCATCCCGGGTCGGATGCCGGCCGGGATCGTCGCCGGCCCGGTCGCCGAGGAAGTCGCCGAGTTCGTCTCCCAGACCGCCGGCCGCGGCTGACCAACGGGCCCGGACCGCTACTATCCCGTTCCAGTGGGGTTTTGGGAGAAGTCCGCAAGTCGGACCCCCAGTCGAATGAGGATGGAATCCATAGGAGGAGCCAATGAATCCCTGTAGCCAGTCTTCCAGCGCCGTGAACTTCACCGGCAGGCACACGCTCCTGCTCCTCCTGGTGGGCGGCATGCTCGCAGCCCTTACCCTGGCGGCCGCCCCCAGCGCAAACGCCTGGCCGAGCATCGATGCCCAGGCGAAGAAGGCCTGCCAGAAGAAGAAGGGCAAGGCCAAGAAGGCCTGCATCGCAGCGAAGAAGAAGGAGCTCAACCGCACCAAGGGCGACGTCGGGGTGATGACCAGGAACATCTACCTCGGGGCCAGCCTCACCGCAGCGATCAACTCGAACAGCCTGGACAGTTTCTTCAGGGCGAATGGACAGATCCTTCGCGACGTAGTCGAGAACGATTTCCCCGTACGAGCCAAGGGCCTGGCAGCCGAGATCAAGACCAAGAGCCCGGACGTGGTCGGCCTCCAGGAGGTGGCCCTCTGGCGTGTCGGTGAACCCGGCGTGATCAGGATCAAGCCCGGAAGCCCCCCGGAGTCCTTCACCACGAAAACGGTCATGTACGACTTCCTCGACCTCCTGATGAAAGAGCTCAACAAGGGCCAGAAGCGTTACGAGGTCGTCAAGGTCACGACCGAGTTCGACTTCCAGGGTCCGGCGTTCTTCGAGGACCCCAACGCAGTCGCTCCTGACATCAACGGCAGGCTGACCATGCGCGACGTGATCATCGCCCGGGTCGGGGCCGGTGTCGAGTGGTCCGATCCACAGGGCGCCAACTACTCGACCATCTTTGCCCCGCGGATCAGCGGGGTGCCCGTGACGGTGGACCGGGGATGGAACAGCGCCGAGTTCCGCATCAGGAACGCTCCGCCCTTCCGCTTCGTCAACACCCACCTCGAAGCCTTCGGCGACGACAAGAACGAAGTGGTCGACTGCATGACCGACCCCGGTCCCGAATATGCGTCGAATCAGGTCTCGATCCGCTGCTCCCAGGCCAAGGAACTGTTCGAAGCGGCAATCGGGCCGAGCACGCTTCCCGTGATCGCGGTCGGCGACTTCAACTCGGACGACGACTCGGTGATCGACGCAGCCTGCCCCGATGCCGGCAACACCCCGGGCAGCCTGCCGCCCTACAACGGCGGACTGTGCGGAGATACCTTCGCCTACAACGCTCTGGCATCCCTCGGCATGAGGAACGTCAGTACCTCGGATCCGATGAGCTGTTGTCTGAAGTCAGACATGCTCGCGGCCAAGAACGGCAGCCGTTCCGACTTCGACCACCACATCGACCACATCCTGACCCGCGAGAGCGACAAGGTCACGATGCTGAAGTCAGCGGTCAGTGGCCTCGAGCCGGTCAACGGCTTCTGGAACTCGGACCACGCCGGCGTCTACAGCAAGCTCCGGATCCAGCCCTGAGCCGGCGCCGGGCGCCTGCCCCGGCCACCGATACTCCGCCTTGGCGAGAGCCCTCCCCCCAGGGGAGGGTTTCCGCCTGGAACCCCTTGACCGGGGTAAAAATATCTGATATAAACTCACTTAGATTTATTCAGCGACCCCTCGGAAAGTGAGTTTCGCCCATTCGGAAGCCGAATCGGGCGCCAAACCATTACCTTTCCCTCGGGTTTCGAAACGGCGTCGGTCAGACGGCGCGGCACCAGAACGGAGAAAAGATGGGTAAGACAATAGGAATCGACCTCGGCACCACCAACTCTTGCGTGGCCGTCCTCGAAGGCGGGGAGCCCGAGGTCCTGGAGAACTCAGAAGGCGGCCGGACGACCCCGTCCGTCGTTGCCTTCAACGACAAGGACGAGCGGCTGGTCGGAACGGTCGCCAAGCGCCAGGCCGTGATGAACCCCGAGAACACGATCTTCTCGATCAAGCGGTTCATGGGCCGGAAGGAATCAGAGGTAGGTGAAGAGGAGACGATCGTCCCCTACGAGGTCGTTGCCGGCCCGAACGGTGACGTCAGGGTCGACGTGCGCGACGAGCAGTACTCGCCGCCCGAGATCAGCGCGATGATCCTGCAGAAACTGAAGTCCGATGCCGAGGCAAAGCTCGGCGAAACGGTCGACTCGGCAGTGATCACCGTCCCGGCCTACTTCAATGACGACCAGCGCCAGGCGACCAAGGACGCCGGGAAGATCGCCGGCCTCGAGGTCAAGCGGATCATCAACGAGCCGACTGCGGCATCGCTGGCCTACGGCCTGGACAAGGAAGCGGTCGACCAGACCATCCTGGTGTTCGACCTCGGCGGCGGGACGTTCGACGTCTCGGTGCTGGAGATCGGTGACGGGGTCTTCGAGGTGAAGTCGACGGCCGGGGACAACCACCTCGGTGGCGACAACTTCGACAAGGCGATCGTCGAGTGGCTGGTGGCCGAGTTCAAGAAGGATCAGGGAGTAGACCTGGCCCAGGACAAGAACTCGCTCCAGCGCCTCTACGAAGCGGCCGAGAAGGCCAAGATCGAACTCTCCTCCGCACAGGAGACCCAGATCAACATCCCCTTCATCACCGCGGTCGAAGGCCAACCGAAGCACCTCGACATCAAGCTCACCCGGTCGAAGCTCAATGAGCTGACGGCCGATCTGGTCGAGCGGGTGGTCGAGCCCGTAAAGCAGGCCCTGGCCGACGCCGGAGATGCCAAGATCGACCACGTCGTACTGGTCGGAGGCATGACCCGGATGCCGGCAGTCCAGGAGAAGGTGACCGAGCTGACCGGCAAGGAGCCCCACCAGGGGGTCAACCCGGACGAGGTCGTCTCACTGGGCGCCGCGATCCAGGCAGGCGTGCTGGCCGGTGACGTGAAGGATGTCCTGTTGCTGGACGTCACCCCGCTCACCCTCGGGATCGAGACCAAGGGCGGCGTGATGACCAAGCTGATCGAGCGCAACACGACCATCCCGACCCGCAAGTCGGAGGTCTTCTCGACTGCCGAGGACAACCAGCCGTCGGTCGAGATCCACGTGCTCCAGGGCGAGCGCGAGATGGCGTCCTACAACAAGAGCCTGGGCAAGTTCCAGCTGACCGGGATACCGCCGGCACCGCGGGGCATGCCGCAGATCGAGGTCACCTTCGACATCGACGCGAACGGCATCCTGAGCGTTGCCGCCAAGGACCTAGGCACCGGGACAGAGCAGAAGATCGAGATCAAGGCCGGCTCCGGGCTCTCGGAAGACGAGATCAAGAACATGGTCGCCGACGCCGAGGCCCACGCCGACGAGGACCGCAAGCAGCGGGAGCTGGCCGAGGCCAGGAACATCGGTGAGAACGCCGCTTACAGCTCGGAGAAGCAGCTGGAAGAGCTCGGCGACAAGGTCGATGACGCCGGTCGCCAGGAGATCGAGGCAGCGATCAAGGAGGTGCGTGAGTCGCTCGAGAGCGATGACGCCGAGCAGATCAACGCCAAGACCGAGGCGCTCCAGTCGGCCTTCCACAAGGTCTCGGAGCAGGTCTACCAGGCAGCCCAGGCCGAAGCGGCCGAGCAGCCGGGCCAGGCCGAGGCCAACGGTGACGGAGGCTCTGCCGAGGCCGATGAGGAAGTGATCGACGCCGAGGTGGTTGACGAGGACGAGGGCAAGTGAGCCAGTCCGACCCCGAGATGACCTCCGAGGAGGAGGTCGTGGTGGAAGCCGAGGTGGTCGAGGAGGAGGCACCGGAAACCCCCGAGGGGGAGTCCGGTGCCGAACCCGATTCCGGGGATGAGCTGACTGAGCTCAGGGCCGAACGGGACGAGTACCTCGACCTCGCCCAGCGCACCCGGGCCGATTTCGACAACTACCGCAAGCGAGCCTCGGCCGACCTGGAGTCAGCCGTCCTCAAGGGGCGGCTCGACGTGGTCTCGGGAGTGGTCGGTGCGATGGACAACATCGAACGTGTCCTGCGGGCCGAAGAGCTCGACCCGGCAGCCTGCCTGGAAGGCGACTTCCCCAGTGATGCCTCGGTTGCCCTGCAGGGGGTGATCGTCGCCTGGCGGGACCTGAACCAGGCCCTGGCCGGAGTCGGGGTCGAGGGGTATGACCCGCGCGGGGAGCCGTTCGACCCGAACCTCCACGAGGCACTGCAGGCCATTGCCGCAGACGGAGTCGAGTCCGGCACCGTGGTCGAGGTGATGGAGCGCGGCTACCGGGCCGGCGACCAGGTCGTACGTGCGGCCAGGGTCGTCGTCAGCCAGTAGAGAGGGGCCCGAGCAATGGCCAAGGACCTCTACGAAGTACTCGGACTCTCCAAGGGAGCTTCCGAGGACGAGATCAAGAAAGCGCACCGCAAGCTGGTGCGCCAGTACCACCCCGACCGCAACCCGGACGACCCGAAGGCCGAAGAGCGCTTCAAGGAAGTCCAGGAAGCGTATGACGTCCTGTCCGACCCCGAGAAGCGGCAGGCCTACGACAGCGGCAGCATGTTCGGCCCGGGTGGCGTGCCGTTCGGCGGCGAAGGGGCACCCTTCACCGGTGACCTCGGCGACATCTTTTCCAGCATCTTCGGGCGGGGCGGGGGCGGCCCGGCAGCGCCGCCGATGCGGGGCCGGGATCTCGAGACCAGCGTCCGGATCTCCTTCGACGACGCGATGGAGGGCACCCAGATATCGGTCACCGTGCCGAAATCCGAGCAGTGCCCCAACTGCGGCGGCTCCGGCGCCGAACCCGGGACTCCGGTCGAGACCTGCCCGAGCTGCCAGGGCACCGGGATCGATGCCCAGGGCCAGGGCTTCTTCTCGATAAGTCAGCCCTGCCCCCAGTGCCAGGGCACCGGCCAGAGGATCGCCAGTCCCTGTCGGACCTGCAGCGGGTCGGGCCGGACCCACCAGACCAAGCGCTACAAGGTGAACGTTCCGGCCGGGGTCAAGGACGGCAGCCGTATCCGGGTCGCCGGCAAAGGCGAGGCCGGCGAACGCGGGGCCCCCTCGGGCGATCTCTTCGTCAACGTCCAGGTTGCCCCGTCCCCGATCTTCAAGCGCCGTGATGACGGCAACCTCGAGGTCGAGGTGCCGATCAGCGTCACCGAGGCACTCCGGGGCGGCACGATCGAGGTCCCGACCCTCTCGGGGACGAAGCGGATCCGGGTCGCGCCGGGCACCCAGACCGGGACCGTCCAGCGGCTGAAGGGCGAGGGCCCACCGAGGGCAGCCTCGAAGACCCGCGGGGACATCCGGTACCGGCTCAAGGTCGAGGTCCCCAAGGAGCTGAACGATGACCAGCGCCGGGCGGCCGACGCCCTGGCCGAAGCCCTCAACGGGTTCGACCCAAGGGCCGAGCTGTTGCGCAAGGCGAAGTCCGGCAGGAAGAGCGGGGGCGCGGCCTGATGCCCGGCAAGGAAGAGAGGGTCGAGATCGACGACGAGCAGGGAGTCTTCATGATCTCGGTCGCCGCCGGGCTGGCCGGAATGCACCCCCAGACCCTCCGGATCTATGAGGCCCGGGGGCTGATCACGCCGAAGCGCTCGCCCAAGAACACCCGGCTCTATTCCCGCAGCGACGTCGAACTGCTCCAGCGGATCCAGAAGATGACCACCGAGCAGGGCCTGAACCTGGCCGGGGTCGAGGTCGTGCTGGAAATGGAACGCGGCTTCGAGCAGGTCCAGAGGGAACTCGAGCAGATGCGCCAGAGGGCGACCGAGCTGGAGCGACAGTTGCTCGCCGAGATGGAAAGACTGCGCCAGGAAGTAAGCAGTGAGATCGTGCCCTACGGGGCCTACGACAACCCGGCACCACAGACCGAACCAGACGACTCCACCGAGGAGGGGGGAAGGAATGCAGCCTGACCGATTCACCGTGAAGTCCCAGGAGGCCCTGTCCGGGGCGCAACGCCTGGCGGCCGCCGGGCGAAACACCGAGATGGCCCCGGCCCACCTGCTGATGGCACTGGTCGACCAGCCGGAAGGCCTGGTCCCGGCCGTCCTGCAGAAGCTCGGCGCCGACCTGCCGGCAATCCGTGAGCGGACCCTCGCGGTGATCGGCGAGCTGCCGAAACTGACCGGCGAGGGAACACCTGACCCGAAGCCGTCCTCGACCTTCATGGAGGTAATCCGCCGGGCCGAGGGCGAGATGGCCGAGATGGGCGATGAGTACGTCTCGACCGAGCACCTGCTCCTGGCGATCAGCGACGTTGACAAGAAGCTCGCCGAATTCCTCCCGGACCACAACACCCTGGCCAAGGGAATCGCCGAGGTCCGGGGGCCGATGAAGGTCGACAACCCCAATCCCGAGGACCAGTTCCAGGCCCTCGAGAAGTACGGGCGTGACCTGACCGCCGATGCCGAGGAGGGCAAGCTGGACCCGGTGATCGGCCGGGACGAGGAAGTCCGCCGGGTCGTCCAGGTCCTCTCGCGAAGGACGAAGAACAACCCGGTGCTGATCGGCGAGCCCGGGGTCGGCAAGACGGCGATCGTCGAAGGGCTGGCCCAGCGGATCGTCTCCGGGGACGTCCCCGAGAGCCTCCAGAACAGGCGAGTGATCGCGCTGGACATCGGGGCACTCCTGGCCGGCTCCAAGTACCGGGGCGAGTTCGAAGAGCGGCTGAAGGCCGTCCTCACCGAGGTCCAGGCGGCCGAGGGACAGATCGTGCTGTTCCTGGACGAGCTGCACACGATCGTCGGGGCCGGTGCGGCCGAGGGTGCGGTCGACGCGGCCAACCTGCTCAAGCCGATGCTGGCCCGCGGTGAACTCCGGGCCGTCGGGGCGACGACCCTGGACGAGTACCGCCAGCACATCGAAAAGGATGCCGCCCTGGAGCGGCGCTTCCAGCCGGTGATGGTCGGGGAGCCCGACGTGCCGGCGACCATCGCGATCCTCAGGGGGCTGAAGGAGCGCTACGAAGTCCACCACGGGGTGCGGATCGCCGACTCGGCGATCATCGCTGCGGCGACCCTGTCCGAGCGCTACATCGCCGACCGCTTCCTTCCCGACAAGGCGATCGACCTGATCGACGAGTCGGCCTCGCGCCTGAAGATCGAGATCGACTCGATGCCGACCGAGATCGACGAGGTCGAACGCCGGATCCAGCAGATGGAGATCGAGCGGGAGGCGCTCAAGGCCGAGTCCGATGACGCTTCCAAGGCCCGCCTCGAGGCCCTCGAATCAGAGCTCGCCGAGCTGGGTGAGCAGTCGAGTGAGATGAAGGCCAGGTGGCAGACCGAGAAGGGATTGATCGAGACGCTCAAGGAGGGCAAGTCGGCCCTCGAGGAGGCCAACCGTGAGGCCGAGCGGGCCGAGCGCGAGGCCGACCTCGAGCAGGCAGCACGACTCAGGTACAGCGAGATCCCGGAACTCGAGAAGACCCTCGAGGGCACCGAGGAGGAACTGAGCCGTCTGCAGGCCGAGGGCGGGACGATGCTGACCGAGGAGGTGACCGAGCAGGACGTCGCCGAGGTCGTCGCCAAGTGGACCGGGATACCGGTGACCCGCCTGATGGAGGGCGAGACCGAGAAGTTGATCCTCATGGAGCCGAGACTCCACGAGAGGGTGGTCGGCCAGGACGAGGCGGTGAGCGCGGTAGCCAACGCCCTGAGGCGTTCCCGGGCCGGGCTATCGGACCCGGACCAGCCGATCGGCTCCTTCCTGTTCCTCGGACCGACCGGGGTCGGCAAGACGGAGTTGGCCAAGGCACTCGCCCAGGACATGTTCGATTCAGACCAGGCGATCATCCGGCTCGACATGTCCGAGTACATGGAAAAGCACACGGTTTCAAGACTGGTCGGTGCTCCCCCCGGTTACGTCGGCTACGAGGAGGGCGGCCAGCTGACCGAGGCAGTCCGCCGTCGGCCCTACGCCGTGATCCTGCTCGATGAGATCGAGAAGGCCCACCCCGACGTCTTCAACACCCTGCTCCAGCTGATGGATGACGGCCGCCTGACCGACGGCCAGGGCCGCACGGTCAGCTTCGCCAACACGATCCTGATCATGACCTCGAACGTCGGCAGCCAGGAGATCGCCGGCGAGGTCGTCGACGAGAAGATCCGGGAGAAGGTCGAGGAGATACTCGAGACGACCTTCAAGCCGGAGTTCCTCAACCGGATCGATGACACCGTGATCTTCCACCGGCTCTCCCGCAAGGACATCGACCAGATCGTGACCCTGCAGATCGCCTCGCTGACCAACCGGATCGCCGAGCGAGACATCGCAATCGAGGTGACCGAGGACGCCCGGACCCTGCTGGGCAACCTCGGTTATGACCCGACCTACGGTGCCCGCCCGCTCAAGCGAGTCGTGCAGAAGCAGCTGGTCGATCCGCTGGCCCTGAAGATCCTCGAGGGCGAGTTCACCGACGGCGACACCGTGCTGATCGATGCGAAGGACGGCGAACTGACCTTCGGCAAGGCCTGAGCGCTGCGGAATCCCGGCTGCCGGGCCAATCGGGGGTTGCAGCGGGGTTCCCGGGACGGCCTTTCTTTAGGGACCGTTTGGGTTGGAGCGACTACTCTTTGCCCGTTGTGAAGCAACACCGAGAACCTGAGGAGCAGGCGGGGCAGTTCGGGCAGGGACCGGGCAAGAGGCCACCCAGCGCAATCACCTGGCCGTTCAGGCGGATCGCCTGGGCGTTCGAGAAGTACCTGATCTGGCCGATCGCCGATCTGTTCCGCCGTCCCGACCGGGAGACCGGCCCGCCAACCGGCAAGGGGCGTCGGGTCCTGCCCTGGGTGGCGGCGACCCTGGTGGTCGGCCTGGCGGCCGGCGCGCTCGGTGCAGGCCTCTACCTGAACGGGCGCGACACCGGAGGTGCAGAACCCGACGAGGTCGTGGCGACGGTGACCGACCGGCCAACCGAGCCTGGAGCCCCCGCGATCGAGGTCGAACCCGAGCCGGCGGCACTCCAGGGGGCTGCTCCCTCATTCGGGACGACGTCCGGCAAGTCCGGTGCCGGGAAGGCCGACACCGCGATCGTGCCCGCTGACCCGCCCAAGGATCCGGCACTGAAGGTCGCCCACCGCTTCGCCAACTCATTCGTCTCTTACGAGGTCGGGGAATCACGGCCGGCCGTCTTGAAGGCGACCTCGACCCCGCGGCTGGCCCGTGAGCTGGCCTCGCGCCCACCGAGGCAGCCGTCCAGCGGCAAGGTGCCCCGGGCCCGGGTGCTGAACGTGGTCAAGGGCGAGAAGGAGGGCCGCACCCTGGCCGTCAGCGTCGCCCTCCAGAGGTCCGGCGCGGCCACTGAACTGCGACTGACGATGGTCAAGGAGAAGCAGGACGGCTGGAAGGTGAGCGAGGTCCTCGGCTGATGGGCCCGTTCCGCAAGAAGCTGTTTGCCGGGGGCCTGTTGGGGACGCTCCTGGCGGTCTCGGTCTCACTGGTTGCCACCGGCAGCTCGGCAGCAAATGAGGCCGCCCCGGCACCGGAAGTCCTGCCGGGCAAGGACCCGGCCCGGGAGCGTCCGGCCAAGGCCTCCGGATCGGGCAAGACCAAGGGCAAGGCGACCGGCGGCCTGGGGTCCACTCCGGCTTCCCCCAAGCCGGCGCCCCTTCCCGCGGAGCCGCCTGCCCCCGAACCGACCGTTGAAGCCTCCCCCAACCCGGGACTCTCAGATCTGAGTGCACGGGTCTCGGCCTGCGACGGGACCCCCGGCCCACCCAAGCGACTGATCCCGATCTACATCGAGGCGAGCAAGCGTTACGGCCTCGGCAAGCGAGGGCCACAGATCCTCGCGGCGATCAACCGGATCGAGACCGACTTCGGCCGCCTCAATGAAGTCACCTCCTATGCCGGGGCGATCGGCTGGATGCAGTTCATGCCCCCGACCTGGGATGCCTACGGGGTCGACGGTGACGGGGACGGCGAGGCCGACCCCTACAACGCCCGCGACGCGATCCACTCGGCCGCCAACTACCTGCGTGCCTCGGGCGCCCCGGACGGGTGGTACGACGCGATCTTCGCCTACAACCATGCCGATTGGTACGTCGAGGACGTCCTCTCGACCGCCAACTGCTACGGACCGCTGAGCGCTGCGCCCCGCAAGGTCGACCGCAAGATGGACATGTTGACCTGCAAGGCTGATCCGAAGCGCTCGATCACCGTGCCGAACTACTACCTGCGGGCATTCGAGAGCGCGGCCTCACGGTACGAGCTGGGACCGAAGGGGGTCTGGGTGATGGCCGCGGTGGCCAAGTTCGAGTCCGACTTCGGGCGCGGGATGGACCCGGCCCAGATGAATGAGACGGGGGCGATGGGACTCTCCCCTGAACAGTGGGAAGAGTTTGCGGTGGACGGCGACGAGGACGGCAAGGTGAACCGGGACGAGCCCTGGGATGCGGTAGCGACCTTCGCCCGGATGCTCTGGTCCGAAGGCCAGATCGAGAAGGGCCTTTTCTCTCACAACCAGGCAGCCTGGTACGTCGAGGCCGTCATGCGTGAGGCCAAGTTGCTCGCCGGCGACTGTGAGCGCCAGCCGGGCCAGTGGAAGGTCGCCTACCCGCTGCTGGACGAGGCGATCGCCGGCAACCCGGGGATCAACTGGGACAACCTCCAGATCCTCAATGCCTCGGCAGCCGATGACATCGGGCGCGGGATGATCGACAAGCGGGTCATCCGGCTGCTCGAAATGATCACCCAGCGCTGGAACATCATCGTCTCCTCGCTTCGATCCGACCACAGCATGCTGACTACCTCGGGCAACATCTCCAACCACTACCACGGTCGCGCCCTGGACATCGCCGCTGCCGACGGGGTTTCCTGCACCGACATGTCGCTCTCCAGTCCCTGTTCACAGATCGGACGGTTCCTGGTCGATCTGCCGGAAGGAGTCAAGCCCGACGAGCTGATCTACGGCTACGACCTCGACGGCCCGGGGCCGGCCTTCGCGATGGCCGACCACCGCGACCACATCCACGCCGGCTTCGGCCCCTGACGGACGCGCCGACCTGCCTGCCGTCCCCGGCGACAGGCATCTATCCTCTCCCGGAGTAGGCCGATCCGACCCGGAAAGGAAGCCATGCCGACTTTCATCATGCTCACCAGCCTTACCCCGGAAGGGGCCAAGACCCTGAAGAACAACCCGTCACGGGTTGCCGAGGTCAACCGTGAGGTCGAGGCGCTCGGGGCCAAGGTCCTGAGCCAGTACGCCACGCTAGGGCAGTTCGACTTCGTCACCGTGATCGAGGCCGAGTCCGAGGAGGCGATGGTCAGGGTCTCGGCCGAGATGGGCTCCCGCGGCACCATGTCGAGTGAGACGATGGGAGCAGTCCCGACCGACCGTCTCGACGAGATCCTCTAGGTCCGGGGAAGGACTCCCTCCCCGATCAATGACCGTGGCCGCCTGATGAAGGTCCTCGTACTCGGGGGAGGCGGCCGTGAACACGCCCTGGTCAAGGCGCTGAACCGTTCAGCGCTGGAGCCGGAGCTGTTCTGCGCCCCGGGGAACCCCGGGATCGCCCGGGAGGCGACCTGCCTGGGTGAGCTCTACCCACTCGACCTCGACGCCGTGGTCGAAACGGCCCGCGACCTCGACGTGGATCTCGTGGTGCCCGGTCCGGAGGCCCCCCTGGTCGCCGGGGTGGTCGATCGCCTGGCCGAAGCCGGGATCCCGGCTTTCGGGCCGACCGCCGGGGCGGCCCGGCTGGAGGGCTCCAAGTCATTTGCCAAGGAGGCGATGCTGGAGGCCGGCGTACCGACCGCCTCCTATGACCTGACGGCAACCAGGGATGAAGCGCTGGAAGCACTGGCCGGGGCGGCCTTCCCGCTGGTGGTGAAGGCCGACGGGCTGGCTGCCGGCAAGGGGGTGACGATCTGCGCCGACGAGGCCGAGGCCCGGGCGGCAGTCGACGCCATCTTCGAGGAGAAGCGTTTCGGCGAAACCGAAGTGTTGCTCGAGGAATACCTCGACGGTGAGGAACTTTCCCTGCTGGCCATCTGCGACGGGGTCCGGGCGATCCCCCTGGCCCCGGCCCAGGACTACAAGCGGATCGGGGACGGTGACTCGGGACCGAACACGGGCGGCATGGGCAGCTACTCGCCGGTGGTGGGCACCGGTCCGGAGGAGGTCGCCGAGCTGAGCCACCTGGTCCACCAGCCGATCGTCGACCTGATGGCCGAGCGGGGCCACCCCTTCCACGGCGTCCTCTATGCCGGGCTGATGATGACCGGGGACGGGCCGAGGGTGCTCGAGTACAACACCCGGTTCGGTGATCCCGAGACCCAGGCAGTCCTGCCGAGGCTCGAGACCGACCTGCTCGAGCTCTTCCTGGCGGCGACCGAGCCGGGCGGTCTGGAGGGGACCGAGGTTTCATTCAGCGATGACTGGGCCGTGACGGTGGTCCTGGCCTCGGCCGGCTACCCGGCCTCATCTTCCAGCGGCGACCTGATCACCGGCCTGGAGGAAGCGGCAGGGGCGGCGGAGGTGATCCACGCCGGTACGGCCGAGAGGGACGGCCAGATCTACACGGCCGGCGGCCGGGTGCTGAACCTGACCGGCATGGGTCCGGACCCGGCTGCGGCCCGCGGGCGGGCCTATGAAGCAGCCGGGATGGTCGGGTTCGAGGGCAAGCAGATGCGCTCCGACATCGCCCTGCGGGCCGAGAAAAGCTTCGGCCCGGACGACTGAGCCTCCGTTGCCGAACTTGCGGGACGGCCGAAGGAACGGCCTGCCGGGCCGGAAGGCGGATAATCAAGGGGTGACTCCAGCCGTAAACACGACCGCGGGACACCGAGCTTGATCGAGCGCTACACCAGGCCCGTGATGGGGGCGATCTGGACGCCCGAGGCGAAGTTCGACTCGTGGCTCTCGGTAGAGCTGGCAGCCACTGATGCCTGGGCAGCCGAAGGCGTAGTTCCTGCCGAGGATGCAGCGGCCTGCAGGGAACGGGCAGGCTTCACGGTCGAGGCAGTCGAGGAGCGCGAGCAGGTAACCGACCATGACGTCGCCGCCTTCATCGACGTGGTCGCCGCATCGATCGGGGAAGAGGGTAGGTGGATCCATTACGGGCTGACCTCCTCCGACGTGCTGGACACGGCCCTTGCGGTCCAGCTCGGGGCTGCCGGGGAGATCCTCCTCGAGGGTGCCCTCGCCTACCGGGACGCCCTGCTCGAACGAGCAGTCGAGTTCAGGGACACGCTCTGCGTCGGTCGGACCCACGGGGTCCACGCCGAGCCGACCACATTCGGACTGAGGCTGGCCGGGTTCGCCTTCGAGGCCGACCGCAACGTCGCCCGCCTCCGCGAGGCAGTGGAAGGTTGCCGGGTCGGCAAGCTCTCGGGCGCGGTTGGTACCTACGCCTCCACCCCGCCCGCAGTCGAGGCCCGGGTGATGGAGGCGGTCGGCCTGGACCGCGAGGAAGTCGCGACCCAGGTCGTGCCGAGGGACCGGCACGCCAACCTTCTTTCGGCCATCGCCCTGGCCGGGGCCGGGATCGAACGTTTCGCCACCGAGATCCGCCACCTCCAGCGCACCGAGGTTCGGGAAGCCGAGGAACCGTTCGCGACCGGGGCCCAGAAGGGCTCCTCGGCAATGCCCCACAAGCGCAACCCGATCCGGAGCGAACGGCTGACCGGCCTCGCCCGGCTGCTTCGCGGCTACGCCCAGACCGGTCTGGAGAACGTGGCCCTCTGGCACGAGCGGGACATCTCCCACTCCGGGGCCGAGCGGGTGATCCTGCCCGACGCGACGATCACCCTGGACTACATGCAGGCGCTTGCCACCTCGCTGGCAAAGGGCCTGGTCGTTCACGGGGACCGGATGCTGGCCAACCTGGAGGCAACCCACGGCGCCCTCTTCAGCCAACGGGCCCTGACCGCCCTGGTCGAGTCCGGGATGGCGCGCGACGAGGCCTACCGGGTTGTCCAGGAGGCAGCGCAGGAAGCCTTCGACACCGGAACGCCCTTCCGCGAGCTGATCGGGAAGAGTGCTCCCGAGCTGGACCTCGATGCGGTCTTCGACTACGACGCCTATCTCGAGCAGCTGCCGGTGGTGTTCGAACGCCTCGAGGCGATCAGCCCCAAGTAAGACCTTTCCCTTTGAAACTCAGGGAACGCAGGGAGTGCTCTGGGGAGGACCGCCGCCCGGGCAAGTGACGTTGATCCAGGTTGCCCCGGGGAAGATCGCCCCGGTGAAGTCGGCTCCCTCGAAGGAGGTGTTGATGATCACCACTGAACCGAGTGAGGCGTTTGTGAAGTTGACCTCGTTCATCGCCGTTACCTGGATCGTGCTGGCATGCATGAAGGCGCTTGTGAAGTTGGAGCCGTTGTAGATCCCGCTGTTGAGGATGGCCGAGTACAGCAGCGTCCCGGTGAAGTTGGCCGGCTTGGGCTCGGTCACTACCCCGTAGAGATTCGCGTTCTCGAGGTTGACGTTGGTCAGGTCGGTCTCCGAGAGCGTTGCGCCGTAGAGGTTGGCGTTGACGAGGTTGGTGGTCAGCTTCGGCTTCTCGTCGGAGAAGGGCGGAGGCGGGGGCGGTTGGTTCGACCCCACCAGACTCGCGCCCGAGAGGTCGGCCCCGTAGAAGTTCGCGTTGTTGAGGTTGGCGTTCTCGAGGTTGGCGTCATTCAGGCTGACCCCGTAGAAGTCCGAGTTCTCACCGCTTACCAGGGTCAGGTTGGCGCCGGTCAGGTTGGCGCCCGTGAGGTCCGCAGCCGTGAGGGTCGCGCCGTTCAGCCTGGCGCCCTTGAGCTTCGCCCCGGCCAGGTTGGCGCTTGTCAGGTCGGCACCGCGGAAATCGACCCCGGTCAGGTTGGCCTTCCTCAGGTCGGCTCCCCTCAACCCGGCCTTGCGGAAATTCGCACCGTTGAGCTTCCCGTGGAACTCGAGTTTCCAGTTGAGGTTCTTGCCGGCGCACTTGGTTTTGGGCTCCAGTACACAGCCCTTCACCGTCTTCGCCGCGGCGGCAGGCCCGGCGAATACGGATGCGGCCACCAGCCCCAGGACGGTCAGGAGCAAGAGCCGGGTGAGCCCGGCCAGGAACCCCCTCTCGATGACAACCCTGTCCACTCCCTGAACCATCTCCGGTCGAGGCTACCGGAAAACCGGAGTGACTCCCGCGACTGACTTCGGGGTCCGGGCGGGACAGGTAGCATCGGCCCGGTCATGGCCCTGGCGATCGATGACCTGAAGCTGGTTTCCTCCGGGAAGGTCCGGGAGGCTTACGAGTACGGCGATGACCTGCTGCTGGTCGCCTCGGACCGGATCTCCATCTATGACGTGATCCTGCCGGACGAGATCCCCCAGAAGGGCGTCGTGCTGACCTCGATGTCGAACTTCTGGTTCGACCGCACCGCCGGGATCGTCCCCAACCACCTGATCTCGGCCGAGGATGTCCCGGACGAGGTGGCCGGCCGGGCAGTTCGGGTCAGGCGGCTCGAGATGTACCCGATCGAGTGTGTCGTCCGCGGCTACCTCTCGGGCTCGGGCTGGCGCGAATACAGCGAGACAGGCGCGGTCTGCGGAATCGGGCTGCCGGAAGGGCTCGAGGAGTCGGACCGTCTCCCCCGGCCGATCTTCACCCCGGCGACCAAGGCCGAGTTCGGCGAGCATGACGAGAACGTCGACTTCGACCGGGCAGCGGCGATCCTCGGTGACCGGGCCCTCCTGGAGGAACTCCAGCGAATCTCGATCGAGCTTTACGAACACGGCGCGGCCCACGCGGCCCGGAACGGGATCATCCTGGCCGACACCAAGTTCGAGTTCGGTCGCCACCCCGGAGCAGAGGTCGTCCTCGGCGATGAGGTGATGACCCCGGATTCCTCGCGGTTCTGGCCGGCTGACGAGTATGAACCGGGTCGCCCCCAGCGATCCTTCGACAAGCAGTTCGTGCGGGACTGGGCAGACGCGGTGGGATGGGACCACACCCCGCCGGCCCCGGGACTGCCGGATGAGGTGATCGCCCAGACAAGGGACAAGTACTTCGAAGCCTGTGAGCGGATCACGGGAGAGAGGCCGGAATCGTGAGCAAGGTGAGAGTCCTGATCAGGCCCAAGGAGGGGATCCTCGACGCCCAGGGCAAGGCGGTCGAATCGGCCCTGCCCGGACTCGGGTTCGAGGGGATCGAGAAGGTCAGGATCGGCCGTATCGTCGAGCTCGAGGCCGAATCGACCGAACGGGTGGGCGAACTCTGCGAGAAGCTGCTGGCCAACCCGTTGATCGAGGACTACGAGATCGAGATCATCGACGACTGATGGTCTGGGGTGTGATCCAGTTCCCGGGCTCCTGCGACGAGCGCGACGCCCTCAACGCCTGCCAACTGGCCGCCGACGGAACCGGCCGGGAGGCTCGCCTCGTCTGGCATGAAGAGACCGACCTCGGCGGATTCGACGGGATCGTCGTGCCGGGAGGGTTCTCCTACGGCGACTACCTGAGGGCCGGGGCAATAGCCCGGTTCGCCCCGGCGATGAAGTCCCTGGCCGACTTCGCCGCCCAGGGCGGCCCGGTCCTCGGCATCTGTAACGGCTTCCAGGTGCTGTGCGAGGCCGGCCTGCTGCCGGGCTCACTGCTGCCCAATGAGGGCACACGGTTCATCTGCCGTCAGGGCGACCTCGAGGTCGGCGACTGCGACTCCCCCTGGCTCTCGGGCTTCCGGCCAGGCGAGCGAATCTCGATTCCGTTCAAACACCAGAGCGGCCGGTTCTTCGCCCCGGACGACCTGTTGGCCGAGATCGAGGAAGCCGGCCAGGTCGCTTTCCGGTACGCGCCTGGCGAGAACCCGAACGGATCGGTGAATGACATCGCCGGAGTGACCAACCCCGAGGGGAACGTGCTCGGCCTGATGCCCCATCCCGAACATGCGGTCGACCCCCTGACCGGCTCGACCGACGGACTGAGGCTTTTCCGTGGCCCGATGGGAGCCCTCGATGTCGCGACATAGGGAGCTCGGACTCACCGACGAGGAATACGGCCTGATCTGCGACAAGATGGGCCGGGAACCGAACGCGGTCGAGCTGGCCATGTTCTCCCTATTGTGGTCCGAGCACTGCGCCTACAAGCACTCGCGGAAACTGCTCGGGACCCTGCCGACGGAGGGGCCACGGGTGGTGATGGGTCCCGGCGAGAACGCCGGGGCGGTCGACATCGGCAACGGTCACTCGGTCGCCTTCAAGGTCGAGTCCCACAACCATCCCAGTGCGGTCGAGCCGTTCCAGGGGGCAGCGACCGGGGTCGGCGGGATCCTTCGTGACGTGATCGCCCTGGGCGCCCGGCCGATCGCGATCCTCGACTCACTCCGGTTCGGCGAGCCCGACGATGACCGGACCCGCTACCTGGTCGACGGGGTCGTCCGGGGGATCGGCCACTACGGCAACTCGATGGGAATCCCCACGGTCGGCGGCGAGATCGCCTTCGAGCCCCCTTACGAGCTGAACCCCCTGGTCAACGCGATGTGCGTCGGCCTGGCCCGTACCGATGAGATGGTCCGGGCGGCGGCCTCCGGTACCGGCAACAAGATCGTGCTGATGGGATCGCTCACCGGGAGGGACGGCATCGGGGGAGCCTCCGTGCTGGCCTCGGCCGAGCTCGAGGAGGGCGACTCCGACAAGCGCCCCACCGTCCAGATCGGCGATCCGTTCGAGGAGTCGAAGCTGCTCGAGTGCTGCCAGGAGTTGCTCGGCGCCGGCCTGCTGGTCTCCCTGCAGGACCTCGGTGCGGCCGGGCTGACCTCCTCGGCAGGCGAGATGGCCTCGGCCGGCGGGGTGGGCATCGACCTCGACGTCGGCCTCGTCCCGCTACGCGAAGAGGACATGGAGCCGTTCGAGATCATCGTCTCGGAGTCCCAGGAACGGATGCTCGCCGTGGTCGAGCCGGCCAGGATCGATGAAGTGATCGCAATCTGCGAAAAGTGGCAGACCGGGGCTGCAGTGATCGGTGAGGTGACCGACTCGGGCCTCTTCCGGGTCCTGAAGGATGGCGAGATGGTTGGTGAGATCGCGGTCGGGGACCTCGTCGACGGCTGTCCTCTCTATGACCTCGACCCGGCCGAACCGGCCGAGTGGATCTACCCGAACGAGCGCTCCCTCGGGGAGGACAGCGATGCCTCGCAGACGGCGCTCGCCCTTTTGGCCGCACCGAGCATCGCCTCGAAGCGGTGGGCCTGGGAGCAGTACGACACCCTGGTCGGCTCGCGAACGGTGCTGCGGGCCGGTGCGGCCGACGCCGCCGTCCTCAAGATCCCGGAATCGAACCGGGCGATCGCCGTGGCGATCGACGGCAACGGCAGGCGCGTCGCCTGCGACCCGTACCTCGGTACGGTCGAGGCCGTACTCGAGTGTGCAGCGAACCTTGCCACGGTCGGTGCCGAGCCCCTCGGGGTCACCAACTGCCTGAACTTCGGCAACCCCGAGAAGCCGACCGTCGCCTGGCAGCTGAGTCGGTCGGTCGAGGGCCTGGGCGATGCCTGTCGGGCACTCGACCTGCCGGTCGTCGGCGGCAACGTCTCGCTCTACAACGAGACACCGGCCGGGCCGATCTACCCGACCCCGGTGATCGGGATGGTCGGGGAGGTGCCCGACCCCTCCAGGTTGGGCGAAGGCTGGCAGGAAGGGGACGCGATCGCCCTGATCGGAACGTTCAACCCTTCACTGGCCGGCAGCCAGCTGGAGAAACTGCGGGGCCAGACCGGCCCCGGGCTGCCCCGGTTCGAGACCGGCCCTGCCGCCCAGGCCATCGAGCTCGTTCGAGAGACGGTACGAGCCGGCGTCTGCTCGGCAGCCCATGACGTCTCGGACGGGGGCCTGGCGATCGCCCTGGCCGAGTTGGCCCTGGCTGCCGGTGTCGGGTGCGAGGTACACCTGACGGCCCTGATGGCAGCCACCGAATGCTCGGACGAAGACGCCCTGTTCGGCGAGGGCCCGGGTGGGTTCATCCTTGCCGGGGCCGAGACCGAGCTGGAGAAACTCGGTGGCCGGGGCGTCCCGGTCGAGCTGATCGGGCGGGTCGGCGGCACCGGGGTCGAGGTCGGGACCCCGTCGGCCACGGTGACGATCGGGCTGGAGGATTGCCGGAGGGCCTTCGAGTCCCTGCCCGACAGGGTCGAGTCAGGTGTCGTCGCCGGGTCCTCCTGAGGCCCGGCCCGGACCGGACCGAGCCCGGGTTGGCCGAGACCGGGACTGCTAACCTGACCAGGCAGGTGGAGCACCTGCATCGTCCTGTACTTCGATCTCACCAGGTGGACACCAACCTTTGAGCGATCGGATCTTCCCGGACCGCGACGGGCCGCGCGATGAGTGCGGCGTATTTGCCGTATTCGCGCCCGGCCATGACGTCTCACGTCTGGCCTACTTCGGCCTGTTCGCGCTGCAGCACAGAGGACAGGAGTCGGCCGGAATCGCCACCTGTGAAGGTGGCCACATCACCACCATGCGCGACGGTGGCCTGGTCTCCCAGGTGTTCGATGAGGAGAAGCTGCGGGCACTGACCGGGAACATGGCGATCGGCCATGTCCGGTACTCGACCACGGGCGGCGGGTCCTGGGAGAACGCCCAGCCGATCTGGAGGGACGACGGCCGGGAGCTCGCCCTCGCACACAACGGCAACTTGATCAACGCGGTCGAGCTCTACAACAGACTGCGCCGCAAGGGCCTCGACTTCCGCGGCACCACCGACTCCGAGATCATCGCTGCATTGATCAGCTCTGACTACGGCCGCCACGTGGAGGACGCCGTCGCAAATGTCATGCCCCAGCTGGAGGGCGCCTACTCCACCGTGGTGATGACCAAGCACGCGATCGTCGCCTTTCGTGATCCCCTCGGCATCCGGCCGCTTTCACTCGGCTCGCTAAACGGCAACTGGGTGATCGCTTCCGAGAGCTGCGCCTTCGACATCATCGGGGCCGAGCTGGTCCGGGAAGTGAACCCGGGCGAGATGATCTCGCTGAGCGACAAGGGCCTCGAGTCCAGGCAGGTCCTCGAGTCTGACCGCAAGGCGATGTGCGTGTTCGAGCACATCTACTTCTCGCGGCCCGATACCAAGCTCGAGGGCAACCGCCTGCAGGAGGTACGTGGCCAGATGGGCGAGATCCTGTGGCGTGAATCGCCGGTCGAGGCAGACCTGGTGATTGCCGTACCGGACTCCGGCACACCGGCCGCCCGGGGGTTCGCGCGGGCGTCCGGCCTGCCCCAGGATGACGGCCTGATCAAGAACCGTTACGTGGCGAGGACCTTCATCGAGCCTGGTCAGGAGCTCCGCAAACATGGCCTCCGGATGAAGTTCAACCCGCTGCCCGAGATCGTCGCCGGCAAGCGGGTGGTGGTGGTCGACGACTCGATCGTCCGCGGCAACACGACCCGGCAGATCGTCGGGATGCTGCGAGAGGCCGGAGCGAGCGAAGTCCACCTGCGTATCTCGGCCCCACCGATCAGGTACGGCTGCAACTACGGGGTCGACATGTCCGGCCGAAACGAGATGGTCGCCCACGAGCGTACGGTCGAGGAGATCGCCGGGGAGATCGGGGCGGACTCGCTCGCCTACCTCTCCATGGAGGGTGTCTATGAAGCAATCGGATCTCCGGCGTCGGTGCACTGCGACGCCTGCTTCACCGGCAACTACCCACTCGGTGATGACCCGGAGCAGGCCGATAACAAGTTCAACCTGGAGCAGATCGCGACCATCCCGGCCAGCCGCTGACCGGCCGGCTGCCTGACCACGATTCGATCCCCCCGGAACGAGCCGACCGGGACCGGGGATCAGTGGAAGGATTGGGTGGCCGATGACGCCAACTCCTGGGGACAGAGAGGGAAACGACCCCGGCGGGACCTTCCGGATCGTGGTCCTGGCTTCCGGTAACGGCTCCAACCTCCAGGCGATCATCGACAGGCTGCACGGCCGAGACGGGATCGAGGTGACGGCCGTCGGCTCCGACAAGCCAGGGGCGTTCGCTCTGGAGCGCGCCAGGGCGGCCGGGATCGCGACTGATTCCTTCCCGGTCGGTCATTACCCGGACCGCTCGGCCCGCGATGAGGCAGTGGCCGACTGGATACAGGGCACCGGGGCCGACCTGGTCGTCCTGGCCGGCTACATGCAGCTCCTCTCGCCCGGCTTCATCGACCGTTTCCGCGGCAGGATCGTCAACGTCCACCCGTCCCTGCTGCCGGCCTTCCCCGGCCTGGACGCGATCGGCCAGGCGATCGAGGCCGGGGTCGGTGAGACCGGGGTGACCGTGCACTTCGTCGATGAGGGGA
The DNA here is from genome assembly GCA_040398125.1 of Solirubrobacterales bacterium. GTDB lineage: Bacteria > Actinomycetota > Thermoleophilia > Solirubrobacterales > 70-9 > 67-14. The sequence continues at coordinate 25,878 of JBBAUQ010000003.1, forward strand.
CCGACACCGGCCCGGTGATCCTCCAGAGGACGGTCGAGGTACGGCCCGGGATGGACAGGGACGAACTCGAGACTGCGATCCACGCCGTCGAGCATGAACTCTTTCCCGAGGCGATCGGCATGATCGCGGCCGGCCGGGTTAGGATCGCCGCCGATGATGACCGGCGAGTTCTCCTCGACTAGCGACCAGGAAAGGCCCTGACCGACGTGACCAACATGGACCCCCCCAACGGACCGATCCCGGTGAGGCGGGCGCTTATCTCGGTCTCGGATAAGACCGGCGTGGTCGACTTCGCCCGCGGCCTGGCCGATGCCGGCGTCGAGATACTCTCGACCGGAGGGACGGCGACGGCCATCCGCGATGCCGGGGTCGAGGTGACCGACGTCTCGGAATTCACCGGCCAGGAAGAGATCCTCGATGGCCGGGTCAAGACCCTCCACCCCCGCCTCCATGCCGCGATCCTCGCCCGTCGCTCCAACGAAGAGCACGTCGCCGTTCTGGAGAGTGAGGAGATCACCCCGATCGACCTCGTCTGCATCAACCTCTACCCGTTCGAGCAAACGATCGCCAGTGATGAAGTGACCCCGATGGAGGCGATCGAGAACATCGACATCGGCGGGCCGACGATGATCCGGGCCGCGGCCAAGAACCACGAGGACGTGGTGGTCGTGGTCAAGCCCGAGTCCTATGACGCGGTCCTGGCCGAGATGGCCGGCTCCGACGGCGAGGTCTCGGCCTCGACCCGGCACTGGCTGGCCAACGAGGCCTTCGCCCAGACGGCTCGCTATGACTCGGCGATCTCGCGCTGGTTCAGCGAGTCCTATGAAGACTTCCCCGAGCACGAGGTGATCGCCTACGAGAAGCTCCTCGAGCTCTCATACGGGGAGAACCCGCACCAGCGGGGTGCGCTCTACGGTGAGGTCGGCCTGTCGAGCAATTTCCTCACCGGCCTGTCAAAGCTCCACGGCAAGGAACTCTCCTTCAACAACGTGCTCGACCTGGACTCGGCCCGTCGGATCCTGGCTGACTTCGACGAGCCGGCATGCGTGATCATCAAACACAACAACCCCTGCGGCGTAGCGATCGGCGAGGGGGCCCCCGAGGCGTACCAGAAGGCCCTCTCGACCGACCCGCTCTCGGCCTTCGGCGGGGTGATCGCAATCAACCGGGAAGTAGACGGACCCCTGGCCGAGGCCCTCCATGAGAACTTCGTCGAGGTACTCTCGGCCCCGTCCTACTCGGAGGATGCGCTGGCGATCCTCACCCAGAAGGAAGCAATCCGGATCTTCACCGACGAGTCACCCCCGCCCGACCCCCGCGAGCGTGACATCAAGCGGGTGCGTGGCGGCATCCTGATCCAGGACCGTGACGGTGATGCCGAGCCCCGGGAGACCATGAAGGTCGTCACCGGGATCGAGCCCTCAGAGGAGGAGTGGGAGAGCCTGCTGTTCGCCTGGAAGGTCTGCCGTCACGTGCGGTCCAACGCGATCGTCCTTGCCAAGGACGGGATGACCCTGGGGATCGGTGCCGGCCAGATGAGCCGGGTCGACTCGGTACGGCTGGCCATCGAGAAGTGCCGCGCCTCCCACGGCGACGCAGCCGATGCCCTGCTGAAGGGCTGCTCGATCGCTTCCGATGCCTTCTTCCCCTTCGCCGATGGCCCGGCAGCAGCGATCGAGGTCGGGGCCCGCTCGGTGATCCAGCCCGGCGGCTCCAAGCGTGATGCCGAAGTGATCGAGGCCTGCGAGGCAGACGGGGTCTCAATGGTCTTCACCGGGCACAGGCACTTCAGGCACTAGAACAAATGCCGATCGGTCGCTAGCTACCGATCGGGTTGGTGGCAGTTCCGCTTCGCTCCGCTGTGCGACCGGCAGGGCAACTGGTATCTCGCTTCGCCGGGAGGCCGGAGGGGGTCAGGCCACCTTGACCGGGATCTTCCACCACTGGTTGAGGAAGGTGGAGGAGAGCCTTTCGGTGGGGCCGTCCAGTTCGAGCGACTCGAACCGCCTGAGTGTCTCCTCCAACCAGATCTTCATCTCGACCCTGGCGAGGCCGGCACCGAGGCAGAAGTGGCGGCCGCCGCCGCCGAACCCCTGGTGCGGGTTGGGATCACGCCTGACGTCAAAGGTGTCGGGCTCATCGAAGGCCCGCTCATCCCGGTTACCCGAGACGTACCAGAGCGCCAGCTTGTCGCCGGCCTTGACCTCGGCCCCCCGGACCTCCACGTCACGAGTGGCCGTCCGGCGCATGTAGGCGAACGCCGGGTGGAACCGGACGAACTCCTCGACCACCTGCTCCAGGGGAACGGCGCCGGAGCGAACCAGCTCCATATGCTCGGGGTCCTCCATCAAGCTCTTCATCCCCGAGGTGAAGGTGGCCCGGGTCGAGTCATTCCCGGCGACCATCAGCAGGAAGAAGAACATCAGCACCTCTTCATGGGACAGCTTCTC
>JBBAUQ010000004.1:0-6342 GCA_040398125.1 Solirubrobacterales bacterium
CAGTCGGGAGGAGCTCGACCCACCAAGGATCGAGTCGAGGATGGCGGCCTGGTAACGACGCTCATCCGAGCGTTTGATTCCGGGCCCCCCGAAACAGATGTGGTACTGCTCGGTGTCCTTGTCGGCAAAGACACAGCGGCCCGATTCGAACGGGCTTGCCGACTCGGTGGCGCCAGCAGCTTCCCCGGGAGGACTCAGCTTCTCGGCAAGACCCACCAGTTCGTCGTGATCGACGTGCCCGGCCGCGGCGATCACTATCCCCGGAGCCGTGTACCTGTGATCGTGGTAGGCACTGATGGTCTCGACCGGGATGCTCGAGATCACCTCGGCCCGCCCGAGAATCCTCCGACCGAGTGGGGTGTCTCCGAATACCGCCTCAGACAGGTAATCGTGGACACGGGACGAAGGCTCGTCTTCATACATGGCGATCTCCTCGAGGACGACATCCCGTTCGGAATCGATCTCGGGGAAGGTCGGCTCGAGGAGCATCTCCCCCATCAAACCGAAGGCTTCATCGAGGTGTTCGTCCAGGAACCGGGCGTGGAGGCTGGTCGCCTCCTTGCTGGTAAATGCATTGAAGGCCGCCCCCATCCCGTCAAAGGCTTCCGAGATGCCGATCGCAGAGTAGTTCGGGGTCCCCTTGAACAGGAGGTGCTCGAGGAAGTGGGAGACGCCGGCTACCGAGATCTCCTCATCTCTCGAGCCGGCCCGCACCCAGAAACCGAGCGCAACGGAGCGAACCGCGGGGACGGACTCTGAAACGACCCTGATCCCCGAAGGGGCTTCCGTCAGTCGGAAGGGATCGGCCATCTAGTCGCGGCGTTCGCGGTCTCCGCGCCGTTCACGGCGGCGACGGCCACCTTCCCGGCCGCCGCTGCGACCGTTCCCGCCGCTGCTGCCAAGGGCGGCGATCTCCTCCGGAGACTTCCCGGCGATCGCCGGGTCATCAGTCATCCGGAGTCCGATACGACCGCGCTCGCGATCGACCTCGGCGACGGTGACGTCGATCTCCTGGCCGGATTCCAGCACTTCCTCGACCGTCTCCACCCTTCCACCGGGCTTGACATTCGAGATGTGTAGCAGTCCGTCCGTTCCCTTGGTCAACTCCACGAAGGCTCCGAATGTGGTGGTCTTAACCACCTTGGCGCTCGGGTAGCGATCACCGATCTCGGCTTCCTTGGTCATCGACTCGATCCTGGCGACGGCCTCTTCGACCTGCTGGCCTGTCGGTGCGTAGATCCGGATCGTTCCGTCGTCCTCGACGTCGATCTCGGCCTCGAACTCCTCGCACAGGGCACGAATGGTCTCGCCACCCTTGCCGATCACGGCGCCGATCTTCTCCTGGTCGATCTTTATCGACTCGATCCGCGGAGCGAAGGCAGAGAGCTGCTCGCGAGGACCATCGATGGCCTCGGCCATCTTGCCCAGGATGAAGAGTCGACCCTGTCGGGCCTGCTCCAGCGCATCACGAAGGATGTCGAAGTTGACCCCGGTGATCTTGATGTCCATCTGGAGGGCATTGATCCCGTTCTCGGTGCCCGCCACCTTGAAGTCCATGTCTCCAAGGTGATCTTCGACTCCGGCGATGTCGGTCAGGACGATGTAGTCGTCCCCCTCCTTGATCAGTCCCATCGCGACGCCTGCTACCGGTGCCGAGACCGGCACTCCGGCTGCCTGCATCGCCATCGATGACGCACAGACAGATCCCATCGAGGACGACCCATTGGACTCGAGGGTCTCCGAGACGGCCCGGATGACGTAGGGAAATTCCTCCTGGTCCGGAATCGTCGGGACGAGGGCGCGCTCGGCTAGTGCGCCGTGTCCGATGTCCCGTCGCTTCGGCCCCCTCATGAAGCCGGCCTCGCCAACCGAGAACGGGGGGAAGTTGTAGTGGTGCCAGAAGGTCTTCGTGGTCTCGAGGCCAAGCCCGTCGACCCGCATGTCCATCCTGGTCGTGCCGAGGGTGACGTTGCCGAGGATCTGGGTCTCACCCCTGGTGAAAAGGGCCGATCCATGTACCCGGGGAGCGACGTCCACCTCGCACTCGATCGGACGGATTTCGTCCTGGGCTCGCCCGTCAGGCCGCTTCTTGTCGACCGCGATCGTCCTTCTCACCGTCTCCTTCTCCACGGCCTGGAAGGCAGTCTTGGCAGCATCTGCAGACTCCTGGTCCAGCTCGCCGTCATCTCCGCTGTCGGCTAGCGCCGCAACGGCCTCGTCCTGCAGCTCGTTCAGGGCGTCCTGGCGCTCGAGCTTGCCCTCGAGCATCACGGTTTCCTGGATCTTCGACCCGAAGTCGGACCGCACGCGATCCAGCAGGCCCTCATCGATACTCGGTGCCTCGACGACAAGCTTCTCCTTGCCCACCTTCTGCCTGAGTTCTTCGATGGTCTCGGTGATCCTCTTGATCTCGCCGTGGGCGATGTCGAGCGCGTCGAGGATCTCGGCCTCGCTCACCTCGTTGGCCCCGGCCTCGACCATCAGGATCGCCTCCGCTGTACCGGCGACGATCAGGTCCATGTCGAGACGCTCATGATCTTCCTCGGGTGGGTTCACCACGAAGTCGCCATCGAGCTTGCCGATCCTCACAGCACCGACGTGCTCGCTGACCGGAATCTCGGAAACGGCCAGAGCGGCCGAAGCTCCGTTCATAGCCAGGATGTCGTACGGGTGCTCACCGTCGACCGAGAGGGGCATGGTGACCAGCTGCGTCTCGAAGTGCCAACCCTTCGGGAAAAGGGGCCTGATCGGCCGGTCGATCATCCTCGCCGTGAGGGTCGCCTTCTCCCCTGCGCGAGCTTCCCGCCGGAAGAACGAACCCGGAATCTTGCCTGCTGCGTAGAACCTCTCTTCAACGTCCACCGTGAGGGGCAGGAAGTCCACATCCCTCAGGCCGCCCATGGTGGCGGTAGAAAGGACTGCGGTATCACCGCTCCTGACGACGACGGCTCCGCTTGCCTGTCTGGCGAGTTTCCCGGTTTCGAAGGAAATCTCTTCTTCGCCGACGCGCACGGAGACGCGCGTTTCCTCAAACATGCTCATTCGATTGTCTTACCTCCGGTCGCCCGGTTGGCGACCCTCTGTCTCTTCAGAACTCTCGTTCCCTTTACGAAGGGGAGACTACCGGTCTGGCAGCCCCAGCGGCCGCGCCCGACCGCCTCGGAGGTTTCCCGTCAGGCGCTGAGCGCCCCGAGGATCAGTTCCGGGGGTGGGATCTCGCCCGGGCTCTCGGCCTCGTGAACCCACTCGACCGTGCCGTCCTCGCCAATCAGAACGAGACATCTGTTTGAAAGACCGGCCTCAGGCAGATACGTTCCGTAGCTCGAAGCGACTGCTCCCTTCGGTTCGAAATCGGCAAGCAGGCGGGTCTCGATTCCGAGCTGATCGCGAAAGGCCTTGTGGGCGAAGGCCGAGTCGACGCTTATCCCGAGGACCTCCACATTGGCGTCATCGAGTTCGGAACGGATTCCCTCGTAGAGCGACAGCTGGTCGGTGCAAAGCGGACTGAAGTCGAGCGGGTAGAAGACCAGCAAAACCTTCTTGCCGGTGAAATCGGTGAGGGAGACCTCGCTGCCGGTGTGATCCGGGAGGGTGAAGTCCGGTGCCTTTTCTCCGACGGCGATCACGGTCTAGTGCCTCAGGCCGAGCTCGCTGACGAGCGCCCGGTAGCGATCGAGGTCCTTGCTCTCGAGATACTGCAGCAGGCGTCGCCGCTTTCCGACCATCATCAGGAGGCCGCGGCGTGAGTGGTGGTCCTTCGCGTGGGTGCGGAGGTGATCGGTCAGTTCATTGATCCGCTCGGTGAGCAGGGCAATCTGGACTTCGGTCGAGCCGGTGTCGGACTCGTCCTTGCCGAACTTGCTGATCAGCTTGGCTTTTTCTTCTTTGGTGATGGTCATCTCTGGTGGCCCGTTACCTCGGGCCAGTTCGTTCCTGCCTGGCCCTTCTACGGTCGCTGGAAGCTAGCACAGACCCTTCGAGCGTTATCCACGTCTCGGTCCATCTGGTCGATCAAGGCCTCGGCGCTGTCGAAGCGTCGCTCCCCCCGGAGGCGCTCGACGAAGGCGACCCGCAGTGTCTCGCCGTAGAGGTCAACGTCCTGGTCGATCAGGTAAGTCTCGATCAGCACTCCGCGACCCGATTCGAAGGTCGGCCTCACCCCGATGCTCACCGCTGCCGGCATCCCGTTCGCAAATGCGGCATAGACACCGTGGCCCGGGCTGGCAAACCGATCGTCGGGGACGATGTTGGCGGTCGGATACCCGAGCTCGCGGCCCCTCCTGTCCCCCGGGACGACCTCTCCCTCGATCATGAAGGGCACTCCGAGGCAGACCCTGGCACCTGCCATGTCACCGGCCGCGACCAGGGCCCGGATCCTCGTCGAGGAGACGGTCTCACCGGCGACTTCGACAAGCGGTACGACGCGGGTCTTGAACTCATCACGCCCGGCGAGCATCTCGGGCGTCCCGGCGGCCTTCGTGCCAAATCGGAAGTTGTCCCCGACCGAGACATCGTGGGCACCGAGCCGCTCGATGAGGATGTCGTCGATGAACTCCTCGGCCGTGGTCTTTGTGAAGTCCTGGTCGAAACCGATCACCACCAGCTCCTGTACCCCGATTCCCTCGAGTACGTCTCGCTTGACCGGGAAGGGCATGAGCAGCTTCGGTGCGGCCGCCGGATTGAGGACCTCCATCGGATGGGGCTCGAAGGTAAGGACGGTGTCGTACCCGTCGATCACGGCGCGGTGTCCGATGTGGACGCCGTCGAAGGTCCCTATCGCGATCTTGCGGGGCCGCGGCTCTGCTTCTTCGAGTGTCTTGACCTGAATCATCATCCGCCGCCTTCCAGCACCAGGACCGGCTTGAGTTTCCCGTCGGCCGCCTCGGCGATGGCGATCAGCCTACCTTCGTTGGCCAACAAGACCGAATCGCCGTCGTTGAAACTCCCCTCGGGGTCCTGAACGGCCACACCGTTTCGGACGCCTGGCAACTCATCAGGGTTGAGCTCCCGTGCCGGAAGAAAGGCGAGCGCCTCGAGCGGAGTCAGGAACGATCCGGCGTCATCGACGCTGAAGGGACCGATCGCAGTCCTCCTGAGTTCCTCGCAGTAGGCATCACCCAGGGCTTCGACCAGGGTCCGGACGTAGGTCCCCGAGCTCACCTCGAGCTCGAACACGGCCCGCTCATCCTCCCGGTACAGCAACTCGGAGCGATGTACAGTCACCTCGCGTACTGGGCGTGAGGCCAGGGTCTCCCCCCTCTGGGCCTTGCGGTAGAGCCGCTCACCGCCAACCCTGGCAGCCGATGTCATCGGGACCATCTGGTCCTGGGACCCGATTGGGATCCCGAGACGATCCGTAATCCTGCCGGTGTACTCGAGCTCACCATCGCGGTCACCGGTGGTCGACGACCAGCCCAGCCTGGCAGTGGCCAGATAGGTCTTTGGCAGCGGCAGGAGGAAGCGCTGCAACCTGGTCGCCCTGCCGATCAGAATCAGCAGCAGACCTGTGGCAAAGGGATCCAGGGTTCCGGCGTGACCGGCCTTCAGCCCCGTCTTCCGGCGCACCGTCTCGACGACGTCATGCGAGGTCTCCCCGGCGGCCTTGTCCCAGAGAAGGACTCCCGGGTCGGTGACCTGCTCGAAGAGCTCGTCAGGCGGCGTCGCCATCGAGGACGCCACAGATCTTCTCGATGAGCTCTTCATAGCTCAGCTCGGTCGAGCACCCGGCTGCCCGGACGTGGCCGCCGCCACCGAAGCTCCGGGCGATCGCCGAGACATCGGTATCGCCGTCCTTCGATCGAAAGCTCACCCTCCGCGCTGCACCGCCGCGTGAGACCTGGTCCTTGACCACGGCAGCCACCCGCACTCCCTCGATAGACCTGAGGTGATCGATGATGCCCTCACTCATTTCCTCACCGGCACCGAGCTCCCGGTAGTCATCGGCGGTGAGGTAGGTGATGATCAGCTGACCATCGCAACGAAGCTCCATCCTGTCGAGAGCTCGCCCCAGCAGCCTTACCTTTTCCTCGGGCAGGCTCTCGTAGAGCCGCGTGTTCGTGTCCTCGACATCCACCCCGGCACGAATCAGTTCCGCGGTGATCTCGTGGGTCCGTGCGTCGGCCGAGCTATACATGAACTTCCCCGTATCGGTGACGATCCCGATGTAGAGGCTTCCGGCGATGAGGGGGGTGAGCTTGACGTCCATCTCGCGGGCCAGGCCGAAGACGATCTCGGCGGTACTCGAGGCTGCCGGGTCGATGAAGAAGACATCTCCGAAGTCGGTGTTGTCGTGGTGGTGGTCGACGTTCAGGACCAGCTTTCCGCCCTCACGGAGAAAGTCGA
>JBBAUQ010000004.1:6352-22279 GCA_040398125.1 Solirubrobacterales bacterium
ATGCGGTCGATGTTGCCGCAGTCGAGGAAGACCACTACCCGATCGGCGAGATCGGCCGGCGGTTCATGGAAGACGTTCTCAAGCGCCAGATGCCGATACTCCGACGGGAGCGGGAACTCCTTGGCCGCCAGGAACATCACCGAGTCCTTGCCCATGGACTTGAGGAGCTCATGGGTCCCGAGCAGTGAGCCGAGCGCATCGCCATCCGGTCCCTCGTGGGTCGTCAGCAGGAACTTGTCGTTCGCCAGGACCGTCTCGGCTACTTCCGCGAGGCTGCCCCTCTGCACGTCCGCTCGACCGTTTTCCCCCTGGGCCTCACTCATTGCGGTTCCTCATCCTCGAGCAGGGCCGAAATACGGAGTCCGGTCTCGACCGCCTCGTCGTACTCGAACTTGAGGGTCGGGGTCCGTTTCAGCCTCGTCTCACTTGCGATCATCGACTGGATCTGGCCGTGGGCCGCGTTCAGGGCGTCCAGGGCATCAGACCTGGCCTCCTCATCCCCCAGCACCGTCACGTAGACGCGAGCCGAACGGAGATCCGGGCTGGTGTCTACCTGGGTGATCGTCACCATCGAAAGTCGCGGATCACCGAGGCCCGAGGTCACGGCATCGCCGATGACCTCTCGCAGGACTTCATTGACCCGACGCATCCGGTGAGTGGCCATGCCGACTACCCGTCCAGGGTCTGCTCGACCTCACGGGTCGAGAAGAACTCGAGCACGTCGCCGACCTTCACGTCGGCGAAATCCTCCAGGACTATCCCGCACTCCTGGCCTTCCTCGACCTTGGGCACGGCGTCCTTGAAGCGCCTCAGGGAGTCCAGGCGACCGGTCCAGATGACGGTGCCTTCGCGCACCAGACGGACATCGGCCTCCCGCCTGGCTTCGCCCTCCGTGACGACACAGCCGGCGATCTTCCCGACCTTGGAAGCCTTGAAGACTTCCTTGACCTCGGCCTGGCCGAGTTCATCCTCGACCTCGACCGTATCGAGCATGCCCTCCATGGCCGCCCGGAGGTCTTCGGTCACCTTGTAGATGACCGAGTACGTCCTTATGTCAACGCCTTCCAGTCCGGCCGTCTTGCGGGCGTCGCTCAGTGGTCGGACGTTGAATCCGATGATCACTGCGTCAGATGCCGACGCCAGCATGACGTCAGACTCATTGATCCCGCCGGTCTGGGCATGGATGACGTTGATCGCCACCTGACCCTGGGGGACCTTGGCGATCTCGTCCTGAAGTGCCTCGAGTGAGCCCGCGACGTCGCTCTTGAGAATGATGTTGAGCTCCTTGAGGTCACCCTCCTGCGCCCGGGAGAAGATCTCGTCGAGCGAGACCCTCCGGGCCTGCCGGCGGGCGATCGCCTCGGCCTTCAGCCTGTGGGCCTTCTCCTGGGCCATCTGCCGGGCCTTGCGGTCGTTCTCCACCGCCTGGACGAACTCGCCGGCATCACAGACCCCGTCAATACCGAGGACCTCCACCGGCATTCCGGGAATGGCTTCCTCCAGCCGTGCTCCGAGATGGTCATGCATCGCCCGGACCCGACCCCAGACCGATCCGATCACCACCGAGTCACCGACCCTGAGGGTTCCCCGCTGGACCAGCACGGTGACGACCGGGCCCCGACCGGGGTCGAGGTGGGACTCGATGACGTTGCCAGATGCCGGAGCGTTGGCATTCGCTCCGAGCTCCTCGAGCTCAGTCACGAGAAGGATCATGTCGAGCAGGTTGTCGAGGCCTTCGTGCGTCTTCGCCGAGACGTCGCAGTAGACGGTTTCACCGCCCCAGTCCTCGGGATTGAGCCCCTCCTGGGCAAGGTCCGTGCGGATCCGGTCGGGCTGGGCACCTTCCTTGTCGATCTTGTTCACGGCAACCAGCACGGGCACATCGGCCGCCCGGGCGTGGTCGATCGCCTCGCGTGTCTGGGGCATGACGCCGTCATCGGCTGCGACCACGATGACGGCCACGTCAGTGACCTTCGCCCCACGGGCCCGCATCGCCGTGAAGGCCTCGTGGCCCGGGGTATCGAGGAAGGTGATCAGGCGACCATCGTGGTGCACTTGGTACGCGCCGATGTGCTGGGTGATGCCGCCGGCCTCCCCGGCAGCTACCTCGGTCTCGCGTATCGCGTCCAGCAATGAAGTCTTGCCATGGTCTACGTGGCCCATCACCGTGACCACCGGGGGCCGGTCCGAAAGTTCATCTTCATCGTCATCGAAGTCGGGCGTGGAGACTTCCTCGGCCGACGCCGAGACCATCTCGACCTTACGGTCGTACTCCTCGGCAATCGCCAGGACCGACTCGTCGGTGAGTGTCTGGGTGAGGGTGGCCATCTCCCCCATGGTCATCAGCTTCTTGATCAGATCGGCCGAGCTCAGGTCGAGTATCTCGGCGAGCTCTCGAACCGTAACCCCGGAGGTCACCTTGGTGGCATCGGGCTCCCGGGTGTCGGGCTCGACCGGCGATGGTTCCTCCAGAACCGGCTTCCGCCGTCGGCCGCCGCGTCTCCTCGGGGGGCGCTGGGGCGGGGGCGGTCCGCCCTGGTCCCGGCGTGAAGCCTGGGAGTCGATGACGACCCGCCTGCGCTTCTTCCCCGCGGATGAGCCACCCTTGGCCGGTCCGTCCGACCCTGTCGATTGCTTGACCGGCTTCTTCGAGGCCGCCGGGCCCTTCTTCGGTGCCCCACCGTCGCCCGAGCTCTCGGGAGGTTTGGCGGGAGCCTCTTTGGCCGGGGCCTTTGTGGCCTGGCCGTTGGCCGAGGATTTTGAGTCACCGGAATCCGGGCTTCCCTTGCCCATCTCGTCCAGGACCCGACGGGCGACATCCTCCTCGACACTCGAGGCCGCGACCTTCACTTCAACGCCAGCCGCGCGGAGAGCCTCCAGCAACTCCTTGCTGGTCACTCCGGCCGACTTGGCTATCTCGTGAACGCGCCGCTTACTCACGTGCCTTCGGCTTCCTCCTCTTCAGCTTCCTCAACTTCTTCCTCAGCCCCTTCTTCAGCTTCCTCTTCAGCTTCTTCTGCGGCTTCCTCCTCGGCCTCTTCCCCAACCTCTTCCGCGGCTGTTTCCTCAGCCTCCTCGGCCTCCATGTCCTGGTCGGCCTCGGCGTCTTCGTCGGGCGCTCCCCCGAGCGCCTCCTCGACTTCCTCAGAAGCCTCGACCTCTGCCTCTTCCTCGGCCTTTTCCTCGGCGCCATCGTCTGCCTCGGCAAGCACCTCTGTCCCCTCTTCCTCAGGTGATTCCTCGGAAGAACCCTCCTCGTCGACCGAATCGGCCTCATCGACATCGGCCTCGGGCTCGGTCGGCTCCTCTTCCGGGACGGGCTCGACGAACTCGGCTTCGGCACCCTCGACGATCGCCGTCACTTCGGCGTCATCGGCCTCGGGATCGGCAAGCTTCGTGATCTCGTCGTCACCGAGGCTGGCGAGGACCCCGACATGATTGGTCGAGAACCTCGAGAGAGCCTGGTGCTGGGGAAGCCCGCAATAGGTAGAGCCACCGATGGCAGCGTTCGGGCACCTGCGACCGCTGGAGAGGATCGCCATGCAGCGCCCGTCGAACTCCTCATCGCCTTCGTAATCCTCGGACCGTTCCTCCTGGGCAAACTCGGTCTCGGATTTGATGTCGACCCGCCATCCGGTCAACCTGGCAGCGAGGCGCGCGTTCTGGCCGTCACGCCCGATCGCCAGCGACAGCTGGTCATCCGGCACCACGACCGTGGCCTGCATCTCCTCATCATCGACGAGGACCTCGCGCACACGGGCCGGGGAGAGTGCCTTTGCAACGAAGCGTGCCGGCTCCTCGTTGAACGGGATGATGTCGATCTTTTCTCCACGCAACTCGGAGACGACCATTCGTACCCGGGAACCGCGAGGCCCGACGCATGCCCCGACCGGGTCCACCCCGTCGGCGTGGGAGATGACCGCGATCTTCGAGCGATAGCCGGGCTCACGTGCAACCCCGACGATCTCGACCAGTCCGTCGGCGATCTCGGGAACCTCGAGCTGGAAGAGCCCCTTGATCAATTCGGGGCTGCGCCGGGAGACGACGATGCTGGGGCCCTTTGCTGAATCCGAGACATCAGTGATCACTGCCTTGACCCGCATTCCGTGGTCGTACCGCTCGCTGTAGACCTGCTCGGATTTCGGCAGGAGGGCCTCGACCCTCTCGCGAAGCTGGACCAGGGTGTACCGCTTGTCCGACTGCTGGATCAAGCCGGTGATCAGCTCGCCCACCCGGTCCTGGAACTCATCGAACATCATCTGCCGCTCTGCTTCACGGATGCGCTGGTAGATGACCTGCTTGGCCGTCTGGGCCGCGATCCGCCCGAAATCGTCAGGGGTGACGTCCCGGCTTTCGATCTGGCTCTCGTATGGGGCGAGCATCTCGGGATCCAGCTCCGGCTCTTCGGGCTCCCTCATCTCCCCGGTCTCGGGATCGATCTCAGGTTCCTGCTCGGCCTTTGCCTGGGCGAGCAGCTTCTCCTCGAGTTCATCGGGGAGGATCAGTTCGAAGACCCGGAAATCACCGGTCTCGTGGTCGAGGTCCACCCGTGCGTAGCGAGCGGCGCCCGGGGTCTTGCGGTAGGCCGAAAGGAGTGCGTCGGCCAGGGCATCCATGAGGGTGTCTGCCGAGATACCCTTTTCCTGCTCGAGCTCCCTTACCGCGTCGACGATTTCCTGAGTCACTTTGCTGCTCCTTCTTTTCTTTTCGGAACGAGGTTGGACCGTTCGATCAGCTCGTGGGGAATCTCCTGGACACGGTCATCCAGGCCAAGCGTTATGCCGGTCCCGCTCACATCGAGGATCGTGCCGGTGAACTTACGCTGGCCATCGATCGGCTCGGATGTCTTCACCCTGGCTTGACGGCCTTCGAATCTCTCGAAGTGCTCAGGCTTGACCAGGGGGCGGTTCGGTCCCGGTGAGGAGACTTCGACCGAGTAGTCCTGACGGAGCTCGTTCAGCCCCTGGGTGATCCGTTCACACAGCTCCAGGGTGACGCCATCGGGATGGTCCACGTAGATCCTCAGGCCTCCACTGCCTGCCTGCTCCACGGCGAGGAGTTCGGCCGTCGGGTCGACCGCCGCGATCTGTCGTTCGATATTTTCGGTCTGGGGGTCCAACTTATGTTCGTTTCTACCGTTTCCGGTCCGTCTGAGGGCGAAAAAAAAGCGGGCCGGGCCCACTTCTCGACACTCAGTCATTGAAAAGCTGCTTCCCAGTATAGCCCGACGCCTGACCGGGGACGACCCCTGGAGAGCCAGGGGTACCGGGAGGCGGTGGGCCGATCAGACGTCGAGCAGCAACGTAACCGGCCCGTCGCCCAGCATCCCGACCTGCATCGATGCCCCGAACACTCCCTTTCGGGCATCGAGTCGCTCACAGACCCTGTCATAGAGACCTTGAGCGAGATCGGGTTCGGCCGCTTCGCTGAAGCCCGGTCGATTTCCCTTTTCGGTGTCCGCCAGGAGGGTGAACTGACTGACGCAGAGGATCTCCCTCCCTCCGAGCGGTTCCCCGAGGCGACCGTCCCGGTCCTCGAAGATCCGCAGCTTCGAGATCCGCTCGGCCATCCGGTCGGCCGAATCGATGTCGTCCCCCACCGCAACGCCCAGAAGGACCAGCAGACCGGGACCGATCCTTGCGACCTCGGCACCGTCGACCGTCACCGACGCCTCGATCACCCTCTGGATGACGGCCTTCAACCCGGAGGCGTCTCCCTGACTCGCAGGACATGGTCGAGGATTCCTGCCGCAATGACGGGCTTCGGGGCCCGCTCGAGTGGCGCTGCATCCTCGCCAGTGACCAGAGTGACCTCATTTGCTTCGGAATCGAACCCGATCTCGGGGTCCGAGACGTCATTCAAGACGATCATGTCGACTCCCTTTCGACCGAGCTTGTCGCGCGCACGCCCGATCTGATCACCGCCTACCTCCGCGGCAAAGCCGACCACCGTCTGCTCCGGACGGGCCGAAGCGGCCAGGCCGGCGAGGATGTCCTCGGTCGGCTCCAGCTCAACAGAGACGGAACCGCCTTCACGGGACAACTTGTCCCCTCCCTTCTCCTGGCTCGGCCGAAAGTCGGCCGGAGCCGCGGCCATCAGCAGGACATCGCACTCAGTAAAGGCCTCCCGGCAGGCGTCCGAGAGCTCGGCAGTCGTCTCGACCTCGACCCGCCGGATACCGGCAGGAGCCGGGCCGGTCGGGTTCGCCTCGATCAGGGTCACTTCGGCCCCCCGCCTTGCCGCATCTTCTGCGAGCGCCCTTCCCATCTTTCCGCTGGAACGGTTGCCGATGAACCTGACGGCATCAATTCCCTCCCGGGTGCCGCCGGCAGTCACCAGGACGCGTAGCCCCTCCATGTCGGGTACCGGGCGCCCTGCCCCGTCACTGCCCTGTTCAGCGAGACTGGTTTCGACCTCTGCCAGCAACCGGGCCGGGTCCGGCAGCCGACCGACCCCGTACTCGCCCTTGGAGGCAAGACTTCCGGTTTCGGGCTCGATCACCCTGACCCCGCGTTGTCGGAGCAGCTCGAGGTTTTCCTGCGTGGCCGGGTCGAGGAACATACGGTCGTTCATCGCCGGGGCGACCAGGCGAGGGGCCTCGCAGGCCAGGAAAGAGGTGGTCACCATCGAATCGGCTATTCCGGCAGCCAGTTTGGCCACGGTATTGGCCGAGGCCGGGGCCACCAGGTAGGCGTCCGCCGACTCGACGATCGCCAGGTGTCCGATCGGTCGGTGATCGGGCACCGGGTCGCCCTGGAATGTCCCCCTCATCGGGTCCTCCTCGAACTCCGATACGAGAACCGGTGACCCGAGTATGCCCTCGAAGGTTTCGGCGCCGATGAACCGCCTCGCCGACGCGGTCATCAAAACCCGAACGGAATGGCCGGCTTCAGTTGCCAGGCGGACGAACTCGACCGCCTTGTATCCGGCGATGCCCCCGCTTACGCCAAGCAGGATCCGCGCCATGTTGCCCTTGCTACCGCCTAGGACCGGTACTCGTACTTGAGCTTGTCGTCGGCAAGCTCACGCAGGGATACGCTGAGCGTTCCCTCGCCAGGCCTGGTCGGAACCATGGGGGGCGGGTAATCGCCGTAGCCGCCTTCCTGAACGCTCTGGTAGTAGCTGTTGATCTGGCGCGCCCGCCGGGCCGCCACAACGACTACCGCGTAGAGGGAATCGGCGTGGTCTTGAAGGTGATCTACTCGAGGCTGGATTATCGACATTACGTTGATTGTGACAGCTCGGCCCGGATGACGGCCGCGAGCTGCTCGGTAGCAAGTTCAACGTCCCCGTTCACGACCCGATGTTCGAACTCACCGGCCGCCTCCAGCTCGGTGGCGGCCGTCTCGAGGCGTCGATCGATCGCTGCCTCGTCATCGGTACCCCGGCTCAAGAGGCGCTCCCGGAGTACCTCGGGCGTTGGCGGAAGGATGAAGACCTCGACTGAGTCGGGAATTCGATCCCGGATCTGGCGAGCACCCTGAAGCTCGACCTCGAGGATGACCGGGCGCCCGTCTTCGATCCGATCCTCGATCTCGGAGCTGAGCGTCCCGTAGCGGTTGCCGCTGTAGGTGGCGTACTCGACGAACTCTCCCTGCTGGACCCGGCGTTCGAACTCCTCCTCATCGAGGAAGTGGTACTCGCGGCCGTCCACTTCGCCCGGGCGTGGTGCCCTTGTCGTTGCCGAGGTGGACAGCTGCAGATCGGGCAGCTCTTCCCTGACCCGGGCGATCAGGGTGCCCTTCCCTACGCCGGAGGGCCCGGTGATTACGAAGACCCTGCCCGGCTCCAACGAGGCCGCGTCCCCGTACCTAGCGAGTCAGCCGGGACACCAGCTCCCCACGCTGCCGTTCGGAGAGACCTCCGATGGTCTTGGCTGGGGAGATTCGGCACTGATTGAGGATTCGGTTGGCCTTGACCCGACCGTACTTGGGGACGGCGAGGAGCATGTCGAAGACTTTTGCCGTAAGCACGTACTCAGGTGGGTTCCCGAGGAGGTCGACGATCTTCACCCGGCCGGCCTTGAGGTCTCGCTTCAGCTGGGCCCGCGCCGACCTGATTCCGTTCGCTCTCTCGAGCGCGGCCATCCTCTGGTCGAGCGAGCGCTTCGGGGCTGCGGACGAAGATGACTTGCTCTTTCCCTGAGGCGCCATTAAGGCGGCGAGTATAACCACGAACTTCCGGTCGGTGCCGGGCCGAACAGCGATTTACCGGAAATCCATCTCAACCTCAGGTCAAGGTTGATCGGCGAGCTTGCTCGACCGAGTCGAGCTCCCGGCTCTCGAGAATCCGTTCGAGCTCGGCCGAGATCCTCCCGCCGGCAGCGGGATCTCTGAAATTCTCAGTGCCGACCGCCACCGCCGTGGCTCCGGCGGCGATGAACTCGAAGGCGCTCTCGCCGTCGGTGATGCCGCCCATCCCGATGACCGGTATCGCCACCGCCGACGACACCTGACGCACCTGGGCCAGGGCAACGGGACGGACCGCCGGGCCGGACAGCCCTCCCGTTCCGGCGCCCAGCCACGACCGGCCCGACTCGGGATCGGCGGCCCAGGCCTTCAGGGTGTTGATCATCGAAATCCCGTCAGCCCCGCCGGCCTCGGCCGCCCTGGCGACCTCCTCGGGAGCCGCGACGTTTGGAGTCAGCTTGACTATCAGGGGTATCTTCGTCAGGGGTCGCAGGATTCCCATCAGGGCCTCGGTCTCGGTCGGTTGCTCCCCCACGATCAGGCCGGAATGGACGTTCGGACAGGACACGTTCAGCTCGATCGCGCTTGCCCGCCCGCTGTCGGCAACCTCCGAGACCAGCCGGGCAAAGTCTTCACCACTGTCCGCCATGACTGAGACCACGAGCGGCACCGGTAGCTCGGAGAGCCTCGGCAGATCCCGCTCCAGGAAGGTGTCCAGGCCGGGATTCGGCAGCCCGATCGAGTTGATCATCCCGGACGGCGTCTCCCAAAGCCGATTCGGCGGGTTGCCGACGCGGGGGGCCAGGGTGATTGTCTTTGAGACGAAGGCGGCAAAGGGGAACTGTCGGATGAAGGGGTCGCCGAACACGTCTCGGGCGACGAGGGCGTCATAGGTGCCCGACCCGTTCAGGACAGGGCTTTCCAGCTCGATGCCGCAGAGCGAGGTCCGGAGCCTGCTCACTGGATCTCCCCCGGCGCGGCCGAGCTGATCTCATCACCCCTGACTACCGCCCCGTCGACACACAGCCGGAGGTAGCTACCGTCGGGCTTCGGTACGGCACAGCCGAAGCAGGCCCCGAACCCACAGGCCATGGGTGACTCCAGCGCAAGCTCACAGGAGACCCCTCCTTCGGCACACATCTGCCTGACCTTTTCCAGGAGACCGGGCGGGCCACAGGAGTACACGACTGCGCCACCCGTGTCATCGCCGGCAAGCATCGTCGCCAGGAGGTCAGTCACATGTCCGTGATGGCCCCGGCTGCCGTCCTCGAAGGCCAGGCCGACCTGTTCGCAGCCGAAGAAGTCATCGATACCACCGGAATGCTCGACATCCCGAAAGCCGAGCAGCGTCCGGCTGGGGACGCCGGCCTCGACCAGCCGCCGACGAAAGGCGGCGATCGGGGCGATACCGATACCGCCGCCTACGAGGATCGCCCCGTGAGATCCGGCCTTGACCTGGTCGGGGATCGAGAAGGGTCGGCCGAACGGTCCGGCCAACCAACAGCGGTCCCCCTCGGCGAGTCCGGCAAGTGCCGTTGTCCCCGGGCCGACCTCGTGGATGATGAAGTCGAGCGTGATGCCTGAATCGCCGGAGTCACTCCGGGCGAACGAGATCGCCCTCGGCAGGTACGGCCTGCCGGTGGTTGCCGGCCAGTCAGGGGCGTTGGCGAGCATGTAGAACTGCCCCGGGATGGGCTCCGGTCCGAGCTCATCGCGCAGGGTGAAGACTCGGTAGCCGCCATCCCTGTGGGAGTCGGTTACCTCGGTCTCGCGACGCCCGAACGGCGCTTCGGGACGGTCAGGCCGCATGGAGTTCCTGCAGTGAGAGGACTTCCCCTGCACCCTCCCGACGGGCCGAGATGGCGCGGGCCGCAGCCGAGGCGCCGGTCATCGTCGTGATGATCGGGATCCCGTGGCGAATCGCCGCCGACCGGATCTCGTAGCCGTCGGCCCGTGCCCCGGAGCCCGTCGGGGTGTTGATCACGAGGTCGCACTGCTTCTGCTCGATCAAGTCGACGACGTTCGGGGAGCCTTCACCGATTTTCAGGATGGTCTCCACCGGTATTCCCATTGCCGAGATCGCCACGGCCGTCCCGCCGGTGGCGACGATGCCGAAACCGAGATCATGGAAACGGGCTGCCAGCTGTGTGGCTGCCGGTTTGTCGGTGTCGGTCACCGAGATGAAGACCCGTCCCTGATCGGGCAGGGCAACCCCTGCCGCGGCCTGGGCCTTGTCGAAGGCGCTCGGGAAGTCGGTACCGATCCCGATGACCTCTCCGGTGCTCTTCATCTCGGGCCCGAGCAGGGTGTCGGATCCCTGGAATCTTGCGAAGGGCAGGACGGCCTCCTTGACGCTCACATGGGAGCCGTTCATCGCCGGAATCTCGAGGTCGGCCAGACGCTCCCCGAGCATCACCCGTGTGGCGAGCTTGGCCAGGGGGGCACCGATAGCCTTGGACACGAAGGGGACGGTCCGGGAGGCCCTGGGATTGGCTTCGATCACGAAGAGCTCGCCATCGGCCAGGGCGAACTGGATGTTGATCAGCCCGATGACACCCAGTTCCTGGGCTATCGCGGCGGTCGCCGCCTCGATCTCGGCGATCATCTCCTGCCCGATGCTCATCGGTGGCAGGACGCAGGCCGAGTCCCCCGAGTGGACCCCGGCCTCTTCGACGTGCTGCATGATGCCGGCGACCGCCACCTGCTCTCCGTCGCAGATCGCATCGACATCGACCTCGATGGCGTTCTCGAGGAAACGGTCGATCAACAGCGGGTGCTCGGGATCGGCCTTGACGTTCGCCTCGAGGTACGAGGCCAGCTGGTCATCTGAATAACAGATCTCCATTGCCCTTCCCCCGAGGACGAAGGATGGCCGGACCAGCAACGGGTACCCCACCCCGGATGCGACCTCGACTGCCTCGGCGGCCGACATCGCACTGCCGTACGGCGGCGGCTGGATGCCGATCCGGTCGAGCAGGGCCCCGAACTTGCCCCTATCTTCGGCCGTGTCGATCGCTTCAAACGGTGTCCCGAACAGAGGGACCCCGGCCTCGATGAGACCGCGTGCCAGCTTGAGCGGGGTCTGGCCACCGAACTGGACGATCACCCCCCGGGGCTGCTCTCGTTCACAGATCGCCAAGACGTGTTCCAGGGTCAGTGGTTCGAAATAGAGGCGATCCGATGTGTCGTAGTCGGTCGAGACGGTCTCGGGATTGCAGTTGACCATGACCGCCTCCAGGCCTTTGTCGCGCACGGTCATCGCGGCATGGACGCAGCAGTAGTCGAACTCGATCCCCTGGCCGATCCGGTTCGGCCCGGCCCCGAGGATCACCACGCTCCCGGCATCGCCCCTGGCCGCATCACCGATCGATCCCGGTGCCTCGAATGAGGAGTAGAAATAAGGCGTCCTTGCCTCGAACTCGGCTGCGCAGGTGTCGACCGAGTTGTAGACCCGCTCGTCGCCCCCGCTCCCGTCCCCCTCGGTGGCCAGAACTGCCAGCTCCCGGAGGAACCAGAGGTCGATCGAGGTGCGGGCATGTATCTCCTCCACCGAGATTCCACGCTCGAGGCCTGCGAGAACCAGATCTATCCGGGCCGGGGTAGGTGTCTCGATCGCCTCGAGAAGCTCCTCGTCGGACTCAGGGGGGACCGGAATCTCATCCAGCTCGCGCGATGCCAGCGCCTTGGCAAACGACTGTCGGAACGTCCGACCGATCGACATGACCTCGCCGACGCTCTGCATGTAGGTCGAAAGGGCGTGGTCTGCACCGGGGAATTTCTCGAAGGCAAACCTGGGGATCTTGGTGACGACGTAGTCGAGGGTTGGCTCGAAGGAAGCCGGGGTTGCACGGGTGATGTCGTTGGGAATCTCTTCCAGGGCATAGCCGACTGCCAGCTTCGCCGCCATCTTGGCGATCGGGAACCCGGTCGCCTTCGAGGCCAGGGCCGACGACCTCGACACACGGGGGTTCATCTCGATCACCACGATCTCACCGTCCTCGGGATTGACCGCGAACTGCACATTGGATCCCCCGGTCTCGACCCCGACCGCCCGGATCACGGCAATCGCGGTGTCGCGGAGGGCCTGGTAGACCTCGTCGCTCAGCGACTGCACCGGTGCGATCGTGATCGAGTCCCCCGTATGCACTCCCATCGGATCGAGGTTCTCGATCGAGCAGACCACGACGACGTTGTCGCTGCGATCGCGCATTAGCTCGAGCTCGCCCCAGCCAATCACCGACTCCTCGACCAGCACCTGCCCGATGGGACTTGCCGCGATTCCCCGGGAGATCACCTCGGCGAGCTCCTCCCGGGAACTGGCGACACCGCCTCCCTGACCGCCCATGGTGAAGGCCGGCCTGATGATCGCCGGCAGGGACGCATCTCCGGAATCGAGGGAGGCCAGCGCCTCCTCGACGCTCTCGACCGTAATCGACCAGGGGATCCTGATTCCGGCATCGGTCATCGTCTTGCGGAACAGCTCGCGATCCTCGGCCCTGGCGATCGCATCCCGGTCGGCCCCGATCAGTTCCACCCCGAACTCCTCCAGGGTCCCATCTTCGGTCAGGGCCATGGCGAGATTGAGGGCGGTCTGTCCACCGAGCGTCGGCAACATGGCGTCCGGGCGCTCTTTCTCGATGATCCGTCTGACCGAGCCGGGGGTCAGGGGCTCGACGTAGGTTCGCGTGGCGAACTCGGGATCGGTCATGATCGTCGCCGGGTTCGAGTTGACCAGGATCACCTCGTAGCCCTCCTCGAGGAGAACCTTGCAGGCCTGGGCGCCCGAGTAATCGAACTCGGCAGCCTGGCCGATGACGATCGGGCCGGAGCCGACCACCAGGATGCGATGGATGTCGTCCCTGCGGGGCATCAGGCAGCCAGGTCCAGGAACCGGTCGAAGAGATGGCGCGAGTCGTGGGGTCCGGGCCCGGCCTCCGGGTGGTGCTGGACGGTCATCGCCGATGCGTCCGGCAAACGGAGTCCCTCGACCGTGCGGTCATAGAGGTTGATGTGGGAGAGGATCGCCTCACCGAAGTCGGTTCCCCAGACGACTGGCCGATCGTCCTCGATCGTCCTGTTGCCATCCGGGCCGACCACCGCAAACCCGTGGTTTTGCGAAGTGATCTCGATCGTTCCCGTCTCGAGGTCCTTCACGGGGTGGTTGGACCCGCGGTGGCCGAACGGGAGCTTGAAGGTCTCGAGGCCGACGGCCCGACAGAGCAGCTGGTGGCCCAGACAGATGCCGACCATGGGCCTCTTGCCAACCAGCTCCCGCACCGTCTCGACTACCCGGTCGACCGCCGCCGGATCCCCGGGCCCATTGGCGAGGAAGATCAGGTCAGGCTCCCTGCCCAGGATCTCCGTCGCAGCCGTTCCACAGGGCACCAGTGTGACCCTGGCTCCGCGCTGGAGCAGCTGGGTGACGATGCTCTGCTTGATCCCGGTATCGATCGCTACGACGTGGGGGCCGTCCCCGGGATGCTCGATCGGCTCGGCCGGACTGACGATGCTCGCGTAATCGGCGCCCTCCATCGATGGCTCGGCAAGGACGGTTCGGACTGCCTCGTCCCGGTCGGTCCCGGCCGGGAAGATGCCACCCCTCATCGCTCCCTTGTCCCGGATGTGGCGCACCAGTGACCTGGTGTCTACCCCGGTGATCGCCCAGACTCCGTTCTCTTCGAGCCAGTCGAGCCAGCCGGCATCGGCCCGGGCAGCATCGGTGAGATTGACGGCCTCCCGCATCACCACACCGCGGGCGTGACAGCGACTCGACTCCATCGCCCGCCGGGACACTCCGTAGTTGCCGATCATCGGGTAGGTAAAGGTGATGATCTGACCTTCGTAGGAGGGGTCGGTAACTGCCTCCTGGTAGCCGGTCATTCCGGTGTTGAAGACGATCTCCCCCGTTCCTCCGCCGGGCCAGCAGAGCCGACCCGGGAAGGCCGTTCCGTCCTCGAGCATCACGAAGTCCCGGTCCCGATTCACGCCACACCCAGGCTGAAGCTGCGCAGTCTCCAGGCGACCTGGCCGCCGGCCAGGGTGACCAGTACCCGGCCCCGCAGGCGCTCACCGGCACACCACGAGTTGACCGAGCGACTCTCATAGCCCTCCTCCCCGACGACCCACTCCTGCTCGAGGTCGACCAGGCAGAGGTTCGCCCGTTCGCCCTCGGCCAGGCGGAACGGCTCGATCCCGAAGGGAATGCCACCGCAGCCCAGCTTCTCGATGAGAAGGTCAAGGCCGATGGTGCCCTCCCTCACGAGTTCGGTGTAGAGCGCGGCGAACGCCGTCTCGAGACCTGTCACCCCCATCGCGGCCGACTCGAAGGGCACCTCCTTGTCCTGCAGAGCGTGGGGTGCGTGATCGGTTGCGATGCAGTCGATCGTGCCGTCGATCAGGCCCTCGAGCAGGGCCTGGCGGTCGGACTCGGAGCGCAGGGGCGGATTCATCTTGTACCGCGAGGGATCGAGGGTCCGCACGGCCTCTTCGGTCCGGCAGAGGTGATGTGGGGTCACCTCACAGCTGATCTCGACCCCGTCTGACTTGGCCCTGCGCACCGCCTCGACCGATTCAGCAGAGGAGAGGTGCTGGGCGACAATCGAGCCCCCCTCGTAACCGGCGATCACCGCGTCCCTCGTGATCATCACCGACTCCGAGACGGCCGGGATCCCCTGGACCCCCAGGGCCGTCGAGACTTCGCCTTCATGCATCGAGCCACCACCCGAGAGGGACGGCTCCTCCTCATGCAGGGCGATCGTGCCGCCAGTCATCCGCTGGTACTGGAGCGCGCGTCGGAGGATCCCGGCATCGGACAGGGGAAGCCCGTCATCGCTGAAGCCAACGGCGCCGGCCTGACGGAGCTCGGCCATGTCGGTGAGTTCTCGCCCCTCCATACCGCGGGTGACGGTCGCCAGGAAGCCGACCGGGATCACCGCCTCCCTTGCCGACCTCTGGCGAAGCGCCGTGATGTCGGCAGGCTCCGATACCGGCGGCACCGTGTTGGCCATGGCCAGCAGACCTGCGTATCCTCCGGCCGCACCGGCCCTGGTACCGGTCTCGATGTCCTCCTTGTGCTCCTGGCCCGGCGTCCTCAGGTGGACATGCGGGTCGAAGAAGGCAGGAAATACATGTAGGCCGGTCCCGTCTATTTGCTCGACGTCGGCCTCGATCGAGCCCGGCTCGCTGATCTCGTCGATCACGCCGTCTTCGATCAGGAGGTCCCGCGCGGACTCGAGCCCGAGAGCCGGGTCGAAGAGCGTGGCTCCGGTGATCAGCAGGTCTGCCGGATCGTCACTGCGCTGGACCAGCGGTTGGGGCAACTGCCCGAGTTCGGCTTCACTCATGCGGGCTCCCCGATCTCGACCGGGCCATCGGGCGTACCGGTCGACTCGGGATCTTCCTTGCCCGAGAGCAGTTCGTAGAGGATCGCCATCCGCACTGCCAGGCCCGAGGCGACCTGCTCGGAAATCAACGACTGGTCGCAGTCGACGACTTCGCTGGCTATTTCGACTCCGCGATTGACCGGACCGGGATGCATTACGAGCTGGCGGGCACCGAGTCGGCGCTCGCTCAGCTGGAAGATCCGGGCGTACTCCCTGAGCGAGGGTACGAAGTTCTCGCCCATTCGCTCATTTTGCATGCGCAACAGGTAGACCACATCGGCCTCTCCGAGATCGTCCAACGAGTACCTGACATCGACCCCGAGCGATTCGACATCCCTCGGGATGAGGGTGGGTGG
>JBBAUQ010000005.1:0-18243 GCA_040398125.1 Solirubrobacterales bacterium
GTCGACCTGGTGATCCAGGTCGAGTCACCGAAGTCGGTCAGCCGGGGGCTGCAGCGCGTCGGCCGGGCCGGCCACGGCCTCGGCGAGGTCTCCAAGGGCCGGATATTCCCGAAGTTCCGGGGAGACCTGCTGGAAAGCGCCGTGGTTGCCCAGCGGATGCGCGACGGCGAGATCGAGGAGACGGTCATCCCGTCCAACCCGCTCGACGTCCTCGCCCAGCACCTGGTGGCGATGGCAGCCACCGACACCTGGGACGTGGATGAGGCCTTCGAGCTGGTCACCGGGACGGCTCCCTATGCCGAGCTCTCCCGCGAGCAGTTCGAGAACGTCCTCGACATGCTGGACGGCCGGTACCCGTCCGATCGCTTCTCGGACCTGCGGCCGAGGCTCGTCTGGAACCGCACATCCGGGACGATGGAGGGCCGCAAGGGGGCGCAGTCCCTGGTCGTGACCAACGCCGGGACCATCCCCGACCGCGGCCTCTACGGCGTCCACCTGCCGGACGGCCGGCGGGTCGGCGAGCTGGACGAGGAGATGGTCCACGAGGCCCGCAGCGGTCAGGTCTTCCTGCTCGGTGCCTCCAGCTGGCGGATCCAGGAGATAACCCGTGACCGGGTGATCGTCACCCCGGCACCCGGGGTACCGGGCGCGATCCCGTTCTGGCGGGGCGAGGGCATCGGCCGGCCGGCCGAGCTCGGCCAGGCGATCGGGGCTTTCTCCCGTGAGGCAGTCAACGCCGACCCGACCGAGCTCCAGTCCAGCCACCACCTCGACCCCCTCGCCGCCCAGAACCTTGTCGCCTACCTCCAGGAGCAGCAGGAGGCGACCAGGGTCGTGCCCTCTGACACCACGATCGTGATCGAGCGATTCCGTGACGAGATCGGTGACTGGCGGCTCTGCGTGCTCTCTCCCTACGGCGGCCGGGTCCACGCCGCCTGGGGCCTGGCGATCACCCGTCGACTGCGGGAGACCGAGGGACTGGAGGCCGACGCGATCTTCTCCGATGACGGCATCGCGATCCACCTGCCCGATTCCGATGACCCGCCCTCCAGTGACCTCGTCCTGATCGAGCCCGACGAGGTCGAGGAACTGGTCGTTGCCGAGCTCGGCAACTCGGCCCTGTTCGGGGCCAGGTTCAGGGAGAACGCGGCCCGCTCACTGCTGATCCCGCGGGCCTACCCTGGCAAGCGGACCCCGCTCTGGCAACAGCGGCTGAAGGCCCAGAGCCTGCTCGAGGTCGCCCGTGACTTCTCCCGCTTCCCGGTGATCCTCGAGACCTACCGCGAGTGCCTCAGGGATGTCTTCGACCTGCCAGCGCTGGACCGGCTGCTCAAGGGAATCCACTCGCGCGAGCTCACCCTCGTCGAGGTCGAGACCAGGACGGCCTCGCCCTTCGCCTCTTCCCTGCTGTTCGACTACGTCGCCACCTACATGTACGAGGGCGACACCCCGAACGCCGAGCGTCGGGCAACGGCGCTCTCGCTGGACCGCGAACTGCTCCGCGAGCTGCTCGGCCAGGATGAGCTCCGCGAGCTGATCGACCGTGACGCCCTGCAGGACGTCGAGGACTCCCTCCAGCTGCTGAACGAGCGCGGTCAGGCCAAGGACCGGGACGCCCTCCAACAGACCCTCCGACGCCTCGGTGACCTGACTGCCGAGGAGCTCGAGGCCCGGGTTGCCGAGGGCTATTCGGCTGCCTCGATGATCGAGAAACTGGTTGCCGAGCGCCGGGCGATCGAGGTCCGGGTAAACGGCGAGCAGCGCTTCATCGCAACCGAGGACGCCGGCCTCTACCGCGACGCGCTCGGGGTCGCCCCGCCGGGTGGCCTGCCGGACTCCTGCCTGGAGGAGCGCGAGGACCCCCTGACCGAGCTTCTGGCCAGGTACGCCCGCACCCACGGGCCGTTCGTCACGGCCGAGCTGCGGGAGCGTTACGGGGTCGACCCGACTGCCTCGCTTCGCCAGCTGGAAAGCGAAGGCATCCTGGTGCGCGGCGAGATCCTCCCCGACGGCACCCAGCGCGAGTGGTGCGAGGCCGACGTCTTGCGGCGAATCAGGCGGGCCAGCCTGGCCCACCTGAGGCAGGAGGTGGAACCGGCCGACGCCCGCCAGTTCGCTCGCTTCCTCGCCTCCTGGCAGGGGGTAGACCGTTCCCGGCGTTCCGGTGCCGGAATCGACCGCCTGAGGGAGGTACTGGTGCCGCTCCAGGGGGTCGCACTCACCCCGTCTGTCTGGGAGCGAGACGTCCTGCCCCGACGGATCGCCTCCTTTGAGCCGGCCTGGCTCGACATGTTGACCACCAGCGGCGAGATCGTCTGGATCGGGGCCGGTTCCTACGGCAGGTACGACGGCCGGGTCGCCCTCTACTTCCGTGAGGACGTCCGGCTGGCCGGACCGCCGGCCGCCCTGGCCAAGGTCGAGCGTCCCGACGGCGAGGCCCATGACGAGATCCGCGAGATGCTGGCCGGCGGACCGGTCTTCT
Organism: Solirubrobacterales bacterium; assembly: GCA_040398125.1. Classification (GTDB taxonomy): domain Bacteria; phylum Actinomycetota; class Thermoleophilia; order Solirubrobacterales; family 70-9; genus 67-14. The sequence continues at coordinate 2,483 of JBBAUQ010000005.1, forward strand.
GGATCGACCTCGAACGCCAGCTCGACCGCCCGGCCGAGGAACTCCACGAGGCCCTATGGGACCTCGCCTATGCCGGGGAGGTGACCAATGACTCCTTCGCACCGCTCCGCTCCCCTCGCCTGAGGGGGTCGAAGCCCGAGTCCGGCAATGGCCGACGCTCACCCCGCGGCCGCCGGAGTGCTACCCGGGGAGGTCGCAGGTTCGGTCCGGGCTCGAGGTCAGCCGGGGCGGCCATGCAGGGGCGATGGTCCCTGACGGCACCGCTGTTCGAGGGCGCGCCACCGGTCGGGCCGCGACTGCGGGCGACGGCCGAGCTGATGCTTGAGCGCTACGGCATCCTCACCCGTGAGATGGCCCTGGCCGAGGGCATCCCGGGCGGGTTCTCGGCGCTCTACCCGGAGCTCGCCAACCTCGAGGTCCTCGGCTCGGCCCACCGCGGCTACTTCATCGAGGGACTCGGCGGCGCCCAGTTCGCCCTCTCGGGCGCGGTCGAGAGGCTCCGCTCGGAGCCCGACACCGACGGTGAGGTCGTGGTCCTGGCCAGCACCGACCCGGCCAACCCCTGGGGCTCCCTGCTCCCCTGGCCGAAGCTCGCCGACGGCCTGCGGGCTGCCCGGACACCGGGCTCCTACGTGGTCACCCGGGACGGCGAGCCGGTCCTCTACCTCGAGAAGGGCGGCAAGTCATTGATCCGGCTGAAGCCCAGCCTGAATACCGCCGAGCTGATCGAGTGTCTCGGCACCCTGGCGACCATGGCCGCCGAGAAGCGGATCGGGCCGCTAAAGGTCGAGCGTTTCGATGGCGAGCCCGTTGTCGGGTCACTCTTTGAGCCGGCCCTGGCCGAGGCCGGCTTCTCCCGTCAGCCCAAGCAGATGGCGGTCCCGGGATGAACGGCCGGAAGGTGGGACGCCGTGGCTGAGGGCGACACCGTGATGAGGATGGCGCGGCGGATCGAGAAGGCCTTCACCGGCCGGACGATCCACTCGGCCGAGGCACCGAACCCGCGCAATCCGATTCGCCCCGGGGTCGATCGGCTCGAGGGTCGGGGGCTGGAGCAGGCCGAGACCCGCGGCAAGCACCTCATCCTCCATTTCGGCTCCGACCTGGCCCTTCACGCCCACATGGGCATGAACGGCGGCTGGTACGCCTATCGCCCCGGTCAGCGCTGGAAACGGCCTCGTCGTTCGGCCTGGCTCGTCCTCGACCTCGACGGGGTCGAGGTGGTCCAGTTCGGCGGCACTACGATGCGCCTGGCCCGGCCGATCGAGCTCTCCCGGGACTCCCGCCTGGCCCGGCTCGGCCCCGATGTCCTTGCCGGACCGGAAGCAGTGGAACGCGGAGCCGAGAACCTGCTCGCCGCCGGGACACTCCAACTGGGCGAGGCCCTGCTCAATCAGCGACTCCTCGCCGGCATCGGCAACATCTTCAAGAGCGAGGCCTGTTTCGAGTCTGGCCTCGATCCCTGGCGGACGGTCGATTCATTTGAGTCCGACCAGGTCCGGGGAGTTGTCGAGGTGGCGGCAAGGCAGATGCACCGCGGGGTCGAGACCGGTAGAAGGCCCGGCCGTATCTACCGGCGCGCCGGCCGACCCTGCATCAGGTGCGGGACCCGGGTCAAGTCCGGCTCCCAGGGGGTCGACGCCCGTACCACCTACTGGTGTCCCGGCTGTCAGGCCTGATCTCGTACCGGTCTGTCGGTCGGGGCCTCCCATGCTGGATAATCACCTTGTGCCGCAGTCGGATGGAACAGTCGTCGAGCTGCTCAGAAGCGTCCCGCTCTTCACCGAGCTGGGCGACGATGAACTCGAGCGGATCGCCCGGGTGGCGGTGCCGCGCAATTTTCCGGACGCGACCCGCGTCTTCCACGAGGGCGACCAGTCGGATGCCTGCTACATCATTCGCTCCGGGACCTTCCGGGTCACCCGGGAGCACCCGGACGGAAGGGCGATCACCCTGGCCACCCTCGGCCCCGGTGACATCGTCGGTGAGCTCGCCATGCTGGACGGCGAGGTCCGCTCGGCCAGCGTCGAGACCCAGGGGGGAGAGGGCGAGCTGCTGGCCCTCCCGGCACGGGACATGCTCGCCCTGCTGGAGCGAAACCCCGACATCACCGTGAAGATCGCCGCCGCCTTGACCAGGCGACTCCGGGAGACCAATGAACGGATCAGCCGTCAGTCCTTCCAGACGGTTCCCTCCCGGGTGGCCGGCGTGCTCTCCCAGCTGGCCGCCGAGGAAGGCCGTGGCGTAGGTAGTGAGGTGACGATCCGGATGAACCAGGCCGACCTGGCCCAGCTGGCCGGCACCTCACGGGAGTCTGTCAGCCGGTTCCTCGCCGACCTCGACCGGGCCGGCGTGGTCCGTTCCGGCCGGGGACGGGTGACCGTGCTCGACGGCGCCAAGCTCAACGAGTACATTTTCTGAGGCCATGGCCCCGGGGATTTACGCACTCAACTTCTACTCGCCCCTGTTCGTCGACCAGTTGATGCGCGGCCGAAAGACCGCAGCTATCAGGCTCGGTGACAAGCGGGGCAAGTATGAGCGCAGCCAGATCGTCTGGATCACGGTCGGCTCCCGCCACTCCCGCCGCGAGAAGATCTTCTCGGCAATAATCGACGAGGTCGAGGTCAAGCCGCTCTCGGAGCTCTCGCCCCGTGACATCGAGCGCGACAACCCCGAGTTTCGCCGTCTCGATGAAACCAAGGCCTTCCTCGAGCAGATCTACGACCGCCCGATCGAGTCCGATGACCTGGTCACGGTCATCCACTTCTCCCAGGTGGTCGAGCCCGGGATCAGCGGTTACGGCACCGTTCCCTCCCCCAACTGAGCAGGCATACCCTTTCGGGGGTTATGTTTTTGGCTCTGTGACTCGATCTGCGCCTCTGCGCAAGATTTAACAAGAAGTCACTTAGATTTCACTTGAAATCGGGCTGAAAACCTGTATATTGGCTGTGTCTGGCACTCTCAATATTCGAGTGCCAACGGATTTATCCCCCTGAAACCTCGATCGGAAGCTGGGAAGCGAGTTTCGTCCGTCGTGCCGGATCGGCGCGGGAGGCCGAAGGGGAACGGCGGGCCGCTGAGGCCGCCAGGACTTCAAGGAATACGACCAAGGAGGTAGTGCCAAATGAAGCTGAAGCCCCTCGGGGACAGGCTGATCGTCAAGCCGGAAGAGGAGGAGGAGACCACTGCCAGTGGCATCGTCCTTCCCGAGACGGCAAAGGAGAAGCCCCAAAAGGGCAAGGTCGTGGCAGTCGGTGACGGCGCCATTGCCGAGGATGGAACCCGGCGTCCGATGGACGTCAGCGAGGGTGACCAGGTCCTCTACTCCAAGTACGGCGGTACGGACATCACGATCGAAGGCGAGGAACTCCTCGTCCTGCGTGAGTCGGACGTGCTCGCAAAGGTCAACTAGACGGCCCGGGTCAACCGGGAGAAAGACTTCCAGGAGGTAAGGAAAGGAAATGGCTCACAAAGAGCTGAAGTTCTCAGAAGAGGCGAGGGCCGCGCTGCAAGGCGGCGTCGATACCGTCGCCGACGCAGTAAAGGTCACGCTCGGCCCCAAGGGCCGGTACGTGGTGCTCGACAAGAAGTTCGGTGCACCGACCATCACCAATGACGGCGTCACGATCGCTCGAGAGATCGAGGTCGAGGACGTCTTCGAAAACCAGGGTGCCCAGCTGGTGCGCGAGGTCGCGACCGCGACCAACGACGTCGCCGGTGACGGGACCACGACGGCAACCCTGCTGGCCCAGATCATCGTCAGCCAGGGCCTGAAGAACGTTGCCGCCGGGGCCAACCCCCTGGCGCTCAGGCGCGGGATCGAGCAGGCCGTTGACTCGGTCGTCGAGAACCTGCGTTCCAAGCAGTCGGCCGAGATCGCCGACAAGGAGCAGATCGCTCGTGTGGCAGCCATCTCGGCCGCCGACGATGAGATCGGCAACGTGATCGCTGACGCGATCGAGAAGGTCGGCAAGGACGGCGTGGTCAACGTCGAGGAAGGGCAGACCTTCGGTATGGAGCTCGACTTCACCGAGGGGATGCAGTTCGACAAGGGCTACATCTCGCCGTACATGGTGACCGACCAGGATCGGATGGAGGCAGTCCTCGAGGACCCCTACATCCTGATCGCCAACCAGAAGATCGGTTCGGTCCGGGATGTGCTCCCGATCCTCGAGCAGGTGATGCAGAGCGGCAAGCCGCTGGTGATCATCGCCGAGGACGTCGAGGGCGAGTGCCTGGCGACCCTGGTCGTCAACAAGCTCCGCGGCACCTTAACCGGCGTCGCGGTCAAGGCGCCCGGCTTCGGTGACCGCCGCAAGCGGATGCTGGAAGACATCGCGATCCTGACCGGTGGTGAGGTAATCACCGAGGAGATGGGTCTGAAGCTGGAGAACACCCAGCTCGACCAGCTCGGCCAGGCTCGCAGGGTCGTCGTCTCCAAGGACAACACGACGATCATCGACGGCGCCGGAGAGAGTGACGAGATCAAGGGACGGATCAACCAGATCAAGTCCGAGATCGAGAACACCGACTCCGAGTTCGACCGCGAGAAGCTCCAGGAGCGCCTGGCGAAGCTCGCCGGTGGCGTTGCCGTGGTCAAGGTAGGCGCTGCCACCGAGACCGAGATGAAGGAGAAGAAGCACCGCGTCGAGGACGCTCTCCAGGCGGCCCGTGCCGCTCTCGAGGAGGGCATCGTCCCCGGTGGTGGTGTGGCGCTCCTCAACGCCCAGGACGCCGTCCAGCTCGACAAGATCGAGGACTCCGACGAGCGCACCGGTGCGGCGATCATCTATCGCGCACTGGAGGAGCCGCTCCGTCAGATCTCCGAGAACGGTGGTCTCGAGGGTTCGGTCGTGGTCAACAAGGTCCGTGAGATGAAGCCCGGTGAGGGCCTCAACGCGGCGACCGGTGAGTACGGCGACATGATCAAGGCCGGCGTGCTCGACCCGACGGTCGTGACCCGCTCGGCACTCCAGAACGCCGCCTCGATCGGCAAGAACATCCTCACCACGGAGGCCATCGTGGCCGAGCCGCCCGAGGAGGGTGGCGCCATGCCGGCGATGCCGGACATGGGTGGTATGGGAGGCATGATGTAGGGAGCCAACAGCCTGCGGTGATACGCAGGCTGGGGCGGTCCAATGACCGGCTCCAGAGTGCACCTCGGGCGGGGCGCCGTAGCGCTGCTACTGCCACCCCACCCGAGTCACACTCTGGATTGGTCCTGAACCACCCCAGCTCTGCGTCTCACCTTGGCAGTCGGCTCTTGAAACCAGATTGGTTTCGGAGTTTGGAAAGGCCCCGGGGAAACTCGGGGTCTTTTCTTTTCCCTCAACCGGGCTTGGTCCACCACCATCGCTCCGCGCCTTAGTTGATGGATCCCTCGAGGTTCTTGATCGGGTCGTACCAGCCGTTCTCGAGCACCCAGGCCTGAATATCCCGATCCAGACCGAGAATGAGCATCAGGCCGACAAAGACGAAGATGATTCCGACCACCTTGCGAAAGCGTCCCCGGGGGTCGCTCAGCCATTTCATGCGGTCCACGACGGCGCTACCGCCGATACTGATGAGAAGCAGGATCGCTGAAAGTCCGACCGCATAGGCCACCAGGTATGCAAACCCGCGGCCGAAGGATGCCGGCAGGATCACGGCAACGATCAGCGCGTAGGTCGGGCTACAGCTATTGAATGCCGGACCGAGCGCTGCCCCGAGCAGGATGTCCTTCTTGACACCGCTCTGCTCCTCGGAGCTGGCCATCAGGCTGCTGGTGCTGCTCTCGAGGCCCGATGCTGTCGCAAACCGGTCCCAGATAGATGGCCAGATGAGCGTGACACCGAGAACGATGACGATCCCGCCCGAGATGTATGACCACACCGCGCTTGGCACGCCAAGCAGTGCCGTCGTGGCTTTCAGCAGGAGCGAGAAGATGATGATCGAGACTGCGAGGCTCGAGACGATAATCAGGGGATTACGGAGCGACCGCCGCCCGGAAGAGCCGTTGTCGGTCAGGACCGTCCCACCGATGATCACCGGCAAAAGGGGCAGAACGCAGGGCGCTGCTGCAGTAAGGACTCCGGCCAGAAAGGCGACAACGATGAGATCCATTGGCGCCCGCTCTGCCCGTTCAGCTCACTTTAGTAGGGCTCCGGCGACAGAGTCGAAGGTCGGGTCTTCGTAGGCGACGTAGCTCTCGATCTCCTCGCCCTTGTCATCGACCTTGACCACAGTTGTCTGAATCGTTACCCCGTACTTCTGGCGGAGGTCCTGATTCGAGTCGTAGTCCACCTTGAAAACGGTGACCCCCTTAGGCAGCTCGGAGCTCTCGATGTCCGCCTCGAGCTGCTGACACTGCGAGCACCACGGAGCGTGGAAGAAGAGAAGTTTCTCACCAGGCGTCGAGCTGACCAGCTCTGACGAGTACTCGAGATAGCTTCCCGTCTCGCTGGCGCTCTTCACGGCATTGCCACCTTCCTGGTCCCCGCCCGCCTTCGCTTCTACCGACTGTTGAGCCACACCCTCTTTCTGACCGGTCGAAGAGGACTCACTTCCGTTCGACGAACATCCAGCGGCAATTAATGAAATGACCGCCAAAGCAAGCGCGGCCGAATAGATGGTGGGTCTTGCCTTTCCCATCCTCAGAGGATAGCTGGGCAGAGTCTTCGTCTCGGAGCTTCGGGGGTGGGTCAGGCGACGGTGGTTCCGAGCAGAGTGCCGATCAGGAAGGTGGCAGCCAGGGCGAGTGCTCCGCCGATCACCAGGCGGGTAGCGGCCTGGCGTCTCGAGGAGCCGCCGATGTCGGCCGAGATCGCCCCGGTCAGGGCCAGGGTGAGCAGGACGACCGCGAAGGTGATCGGCACCCGGATATCGGCCGGCGGCAGGAGGATGGATATGAGCGGGAGGAGCGCCCCGGCCGTGAATGACACAGCGGATGAGAATGCTGCATGCCACGGATTGACCAGCTCCTCCTCCTTGATCCCGAGCTCGAACTCGAGGTGGGTCGCCAGGGCATCGTGCTCGGTCAGCTCCAGGGCCGCCTGCCGCGAGGTCTCCTCGGAAAGTCCACGGTCGCGGAGCAGGGATTCGAGCTCGGCGAACTCGGCCTCGGGGAACTCGGCGAGCTCCCCTTCCTCCTTGGCAATCAGGGCCCGCTCGCTGTCACGTTGGCTGCTGACCGACACGTACTCGCCAAGGGCCATCGAGACCGCCCCACCGACCATTCCGGCCACGCCCGCCACGAGAATTGCGGTGGTGTCGGTTGTGGCGCCGGCAACCCCGACGACCAGCGCAGCGGTCGAGACGATCCCGTCGTTTGCTCCCAGCACCCCGGCTCGCAGCCAGTTCAGGCGACGCGACACGTCCGAGGTATGGGGCTCCTCCGGATGGGCCGGTGCCTCGGGATCAGCCATGCGATCCATGTTATCCCCAGCTCGCTGACGAGATTTCCGGGAGGCCTGCCCTGTGGCTCGGTCAGGCCTGGCCGGTGAGGACTTCGGCCATCGTCTCTGGCTCGATCCCGAGCTCACGGAGGTCCTGGGCTCCTCTTGGGGAGATCATCGGCACCTGCATCAGCTCGGCCTCCTCCCAGGTGGCGAAGGCCGCCTGGCCGAACACGGCCCTGATTCCCTCCAGTCCCAGGTAGACCAGCGGCCTCGGGATCGGCCAGACCGGGCGCGGCCTGCCGGCCAGCTCGGCCACCAGGCTCGACATCCCGGCGTAGGTCTGGGTCTGCGGTCCGGCCACCTCGACCGTCTCGCGTTTCTGTCCGTCCAGCACCGCCACCACGGCCCGGGCCGCATCATGTGCCCAGACCGGCTGGAACTCGGCCGCCCCGTTGCCGGCGACCGGCATGAACGGCAGGAAGGAGAACCGTTCCATCAAGGTCACCCACGGGTCGGAGCGGTCGAAGACGATCGACGGCCTGAAGATCGTCGTGTCGATCGGTGAACTCCGGACGGCCCCTTCCCCGACCCACTTGGACCGCAGGAACCTCGACCCCTGAACGGGGCCTGCCCCCAGGGCGCTGAAGAACATGAAGCGCTCGACCCCGTGCTCCTCGGCTCCGTCCACCAGCCGAGCGGTCGCCAGGCCGTTCAGCTGCTCGACGCTGAAGGGTGGCTGGTCTCGCATGGAGCCGGCCAGGTGGATCACCGTGTCGACACCCCTGAGGGCCTGTCTCAGCAGGTAGGGGTCAGAGAGCTCCCGCAGGTCGCCCATCGTGATCTGGACGTCGACCCTCGACTGGCCGAGCCCGGCCGGTTCACGGACCAGGCACTTCACCTGGTGGCCCTGCTCGAGCAGCAGGGGAAGGAGGTTGGATCCGACCGAGCCGGTCGCTCCGGTGAGCAAGATCATCGACTGAACTCTATTAATCGGGCCTCCCAAACCGGCCCCGGCAGGAGGTGAGGAATGCCACCGTCCGGGCCCCGCCAGCCGCTCGACGGAGGCAGCCGAAAGGTAGGGAACCCTAAGTCTGATGGGGGCGAGGGAGGAGATCCAATCTCTAAGATGAAGGTGGTCGAACAATCCCTCCCCTCGAGGCAACACACCTGACTGGAGCACTTCAACGATGAGTTACGTAATCGCAGAACCATGTATCGGCACCAAGGACAACTCCTGTGTCGAGGTCTGTCCGGTGGACTGCATCCACCCGACTCCCGACGAGCCCGGCTACGAGGAGGCAGAGATGCTTTTCATCGATCCGGACGAGTGCATCGACTGCGACGCCTGTGTCGAGGCCTGCCCCGTAGATGCCTGCTTCGCTGAGGATCAGCTTCCGCCCGAGTGGGCTCACTACACGGCGAAGAACGCCGAGTACTACAAGAACCGCGCCTGAACCCCCGGTTCAGGACCCGCGCCCTACTGGATGACCGGCAGCTCGCGCGCCTTGTCGCCCATCTTGGGCGGCTCCGGTGCGGTCGGCATCTCTGCCTGAAGCATCGGTAGCTCCTGCGGGGTCGAGGCGATGATCTTCTTGGCGATCGCCTTGATCGCCTCAGAGGCCTCGGCATCGGGCTGCTCGGAGACCAGCGGCGTCCCGTCATCGGCATGCTCACGGAGCGGCTCTGAGAGCGGCACCTTGCCAAGCAGCGGCACACCGAGTTCGTCGGCCAGGAGCTGTCCGCCACCCTCACCGAAGATCGAGAAGGTCTCCCCGTCAGGGGTGGTGAAGCCCGACATGTTCTCGATGATGCCCATCACCTCGAGATCGACCTTGTCGGCCATCTCTGCCGAGCGCCGGGCGACCGTCTGGGCCGCCGGCTGGGGGGTGGTGACGATCGCGATCTTGGCCTGGGGGAGCAGCTGGGCAAGGGTCATGGCGATGTCACCGGTACCGGGCGGCAGGTCGAGCAGCAGGTAGTCCAGCTCACCCCAGGCGACGTCCTCGAGGAACTGCTGGAGTGCCTTGTGGAGCATCGGTCCGCGCCAGACCACGGCCGAGTTGCCCTCGACGAAGTAGCCGATCGACATCGTCTTGATCCCGCCATCGGACTCCGGTGGGAGGATCTTCCGCTCGCCGTTTACCAGCGGCTTTTCATCGATCCCCAGCATGCGGGGTATCGAGTAGCCGTACACGTCGCAGTCCAGGGCACCGGCAGTCTTGCCCTCGGCCTGGAGGGCGGCGGCCAGGTTGGCCGTCATGGTCGACTTGCCGACCCCACCTTTGCCCGAGGCAACGCAGATCACGTTCTGGACCTGGGCCAGGGCGCCCTCGGGGAGTGATCCCCGGCCGAGCTTCTGCTGGAGCTCGCCCTTCTCCTCATCAGAGAGCACGTCGAAGCCGACGCCGACCCCGGTTACCCCGTCAAGGTCAGAGACCTGGGAGACGACCGCCTCCTGGAAATGTGAGCGGATCGGACAGCCCGGGGTGGTGAGGGAGACGGTGACGTCCACCTGGCCCTCGGGCTTGATCTCGATCGAGCGCACCATGCCGAGCTCGACGATGTTTCGCCGGAGCTCGGGATCGATCACCTGGGTCAGTTTTTCCCGGATCTGTTCTTCGGTTGGCAGGGCCATCGCTGTAAGGAAGTTTGCCACACGGGGGAGAGTCGGCCGCTCCCAGGCCCTAAGGCCGGGGAACGAGATCCCGACGTTGGAGGTTTGATCGATGAGGGAAGTCCGCCTGCCAAGGCTCTTGCTGTTCCGGCTAGCCCGGCGTCCCGGGACCGTGATGCTCGTCATGACCCTGGTCGGGCTGGCCTGGAGCCTCGGCCCCGGCGCATCGGAGCGGGCCGGTGCGGCCCGCTACACCGCCGTCCAGTGCGGCTGGAAGGTCGGCAATGAGGGCAGGTGGCAGGACACCTCATCCGGTCGGCTGAACTCGAGCTCCTGGTGTGCGGTCCCCGAGAAGGCAGACCCCTGGGACGGCATCCACGTGACCAGTGGCACCCGGGCCTCGACCAAGCTGGTGCGCGGTACGGACCGCGCCGGGTGGCGCTGGCAGGCCCCCGCCGGCACGGCGATCGCCGCCGTCTCGGGTGACCGCTGGCATGTGCTGAAGGAGGGTTTCCGGCACCGGCTCGGCTCGGCCACCGCTTCCGGCGGCTTTGAGCCCTTCACCGACTTCACTGACACCGACACCGCCCGGCGTCACTTCTCCCGCCACTTCTCACCCCACGCCTCGGCCTTCGAGAGCCGCCTGCTCTGCGCCAAGCCCCAGGGCTCCAACTGTGAGGTCGAGGGAACATCCCTGGCCGGGGTCAGGGCTCTCACCTTCACCCTGGATGACCCTTCCCGCCCGACCGTGGAGGCCGCTGGACCGTTCGCCGATGGGCAGTGGGTCAAAGGCCCGCAGGAGATCACCCTGACCTCTAAGGACGCCGGCTCCGGCGTCGCGCTCCAGCAGTTCGAGGTGGCCGGCTCGGCCGTGATCGAAGAAGAGAATGACTGTTCCCGGAAGTCGATCGCCGGCAACTTGGCTGCAACCAAACTGAGGCCCTGTGAGGGCCAGGCCCGGTTCACCGGGGAGCTGATGAGTGACCGCTTCTCTGACGGCCTCCATACCGCCATCGCCTGCGCCGAGGACTTCGCCGGCAACCGTGGCTGCACCGCCGACCTCACCCTCCAGGTCGACAACACCGCTCCGGCCCCGCCCCGCTCACTCGAGGTGATCGGCGGTGAGGCCTGGCGTTCGGCCAACGGCTTCTCCCTTGCCTGGGAGGTACCGGACCAGGGCCGGGCCGCCCCGATCACCGGCGCCCGCTACTTCCTCGAGGGCCCCGACGGCTTCACTGCAGGCCCGCTCGAGACCACTTCACCGGACTCACTCGCCGACCTTCAGCTGCCGGCACCGGGTGAGTACGGGATCGAGGTCTGGCTGGTCGATGCGGCCGGCAATGAGGACCGCGCCGCCTCTGCCCGGGCCGAGCTCCGCTTTGATGACATCCCCCCGACCGCCTACCTGTTGCGCCCGGCAGACGAGCGCCCCGACCTGATCCGGGCCCCGGCCGCTGACTCCCTCTCGGGCCTCGAGGGCGGCCTGATCCAGGTAAGGAGGAAGGGATCGGCGAAGTGGCAGGACCTCCAGACATCACTCGATGCCGAGCAGGGCTGGCTGGTCGCTGACTTCGCTTCCGACTCCCGCCCGCCCGGCACCTGGGAGGTGAAGGCGACTGCCGTTGACAGAGCCGGCAACCAGGTCTCCACCACTGACCTCCAGGATGGCTCGCCCCTTCTGCTGAAGGCCCCGGCCAAGGATGAGACCGCGCTCCGGGCCACCCTCACCAGCGGTCGCCGGCAGGGCAGTGAGGTCACCGTGAGACTCGGGCAGGGTGCCGTGCTCACCGGCCGGCTGGTCGGCCGGAGGGGCGGCGGCATCGCCTCACAACGGATCCGGGTGGTCGAGACCCCTGAATCCCGGGAGCTCGGTGACCCGGTTGTCCGCACGGTCGGCACCGGCCGCTCGGGCCACTTCCGGCTCGGGCTCGGTCCCGGGGTCTCTCGCCGGGTGACCGTCCTCTTCCCAGGCAGCGAGCGCCTTGGCCAGGCCTCGGCCGGGCCGCTCCATCTGAAGGTCAGTGCCGGGCTCCGGTTCCGGGCCGGCCCACGGCGGCTTTCCACCGGTGATCGGATCCGTTTCCGCGGTCAGGTATTCCCGGGAAGGGCAGCCCGCGCTGCCCGGGGGAGCCTCGTCCAGGTCCAGTACCTGGAGGCGGCAACCGGCCGTTGGCGGCCGGTCCTGGTGACCCGGGTCGGGGCAGGTGGCAGTTACCGGGCCTCGTATCGCTTCCGTTACGTGACCGGCACGGCCCGGATCAGGATGCGGGCCGTGCTGATGCCGGGCCGCTCCTTCCCTTACGCCCGGACTGAATCCGCCACCCGGATCGTTCGGGTTTCTGGAGGCTAGCCTGGAGGTCGACTAGGCTTTCGGTGTGTTCAAGAAGCCCGGTTCGGCCAACTCCACCGACTTCCTCGAGATCGACTCGACGCTCTCTGACGAGGAGCGCCTCCTCAAGGAGACCGTTGCCCGTTACGTGCGGGAGCAGTACCTCCCCGGGGTAAACGAGCACTACGAGAACGGCACCTTTGACATGGCCGTGCCCGAGGCCCTCGGGAACCTCGACCTGCTCGGCATGCACCTGGACGGCTACGGCCTGCCCGGCTCCAGCGCGGTTGCCTACGGCATCGCCTGCATGGAGCTCGAGGCCGGTGACACCGCGCTTCGTTCCTTCTGCTCGGTCCAGGGATCGCTCGCCATGTTCGCCATCTGGAAGTGGGGCAGTGAGGAACAGAAGGAGAAGTGGCTCCCCGGCCTGGCTGCCGGAACGACGATCGGCTGCTTCGGCCTGACCGAGCCGGACTCCGGCTCAGACCCCGGCTCGATGAAGACCCGGGCCGTCGCCGACGGCGACGACTGGGTGATCAACGGGGCGAAGATGTGGATCACCTCCGGCCCTATCGCCGACGTCGCGGTCGTCTGGGCCCAGACCGATGACGGCATCCAGGGCTTCCTTGTCGAGGCCGGTACCGAGGGCTTCTCGGCCCCCGAGATGCACGGCAAGCTCTCCCTCAGGGCGTCGGTCACTGGCGAGCTCATCCTGGATGACGTCCGGGTCCCGGATTCCAGCCGGCTGCCCGGCGTCCAGTCCCTGAAGGGGCCACTCAGCTGCCTGAACGAGGCCCGCTACGGGATCGTCTGGGGAGCGGTCGGTGCCGCCCGGGCCTGCTTCGAGGCAGCGCTGGAGTATTCGCTCACCCGGGAGCAGTTCGGCGTACCGATCGCCTCCTTCCAGCTGACCCAGGAGAAGCTCGCCGAGATGGCGACCGACGTCCAGCAGGGCTACCTGCTCGCCCTCCACCTCGGCAGGCTGAAGGACCAGGGCAGGATCACCCCGGCCCAGGTCTCAATGGGCAAGCGTCAGAACGTTCGGATGGCCCGCAAGGTCGCCGCCATGGCACGGACGGTCCTCGGTGGCAACGGCGTCACCCTGGAATACCCGGTGATGCGCCACATGAACAATCTCGAGTCGGTCTACACCTACGAGGGAACCGACGAGATCCACACCCTCTCGGTCGGCATGGCCCTGACCGGCATCTCGGCCTTTACCCAGGACTGAGGCCGCCGTCCGGCGGCTCCATCCGCGGCCGCGGATAGCGCGGCGCGTACCGCGGGAAGCGAGGCGTATCGACCATCTTGGAGTAGGCGCGCCGGGCCCGCGGGAAGTTCTGGATCCGGAAGCTGTTGGAGCTACCGAAGTCCTGGTAGAAGACCATCATCTTGGCCTTGGAGTGCCGCTTCATGAAGGCGAACAGTCGCTTGACGAAGCGCGGGTCATCGCCGCCCAGCCACCACTCGGCCAGGGTCAGGGGCTTGTCCTTGCCCTCGGCCCAGGTCCGGTAGAACCGCTTCAGGTGGCTCCAGTTGCTGTAGCGGGAATCGAAGGTCGTCCCGACCCAGTCGACCCACCGGCTGCCCGGCCAGTAGCTCTTCGGCCGGTTGGCCGAGACGCCCGGTGCGCCGTTCGGCAGGGGACTCCAGACCATTGAGACCGGGGCGCCGGGGAGTCGGCGGGGGAGCTCCTTCACGCCCCTCACCTTCTGAATCTTCGGCAGGCCGAGCTTCCTCAGCTTGGCGTTGATCGTTCCCCGCTTGCCTCCGCCACGGACGATCGTCGCGATCCGTCGAAAGGCCGCGCGGTAGTACTCGAACGAGTAGGAGCCTCCCCGGACCGAGCCCGAGCAATCGACCCCGGCGTAGAGGTTCTTGCACCGGTTCGGCTCGCCCATCGGCCTCACGTAGGCCGGGGTACGGCTGTTGCGAAAGGCTCGGTTCAGCCTCAGCAGGTAGTCATCACCCTTGCCGTTGGCGATCTGCAGCGGCGTGATGATCTCGGCCCCGGCATCGGTCCGGGTGGTGATGTGGAGCATCGGTCGGGCCTTGGTTCGGCGCCAGCGCGGCAGGGACTGGCGGAAGCTGTTGCCCCAGGGGTGGAAGGTGTGGATCACGGCCGGCTTCCGACCGACGGCCCGGGCGAAGTCCCAGAAGTGATCGGCCTCACCGGTATCGGTCACCCCCTGGAAGATCTTCCCCTCGGGCGGGGGCAGGGTCCGGGCAGCCGGCTTTGCCACCTCGACCACGCCGAAGAAGAAGGCGAGGGTGACGAGGACGGCGACCAGGTAGTTCGAGTCTGCTCGTAGGCTCTGGGGCATTGTTTCCCGCAACAGGGCAGTGGCCGTTGTGTTGCGGTTTCTTAACAATAAGCAGGTCACTCGCTCGCCCTCAAGGGATGCCCCCCATGAAAGCTCCCTGCCAGAATGTCTCTCGTGAACGGCCGAGCCCACCAGATAAGCGATCAGCAGTTCGCGGCAATGGTCCAGACCGCGATCGACGGGATCCCTGAGGAATTCCGCCGTGAGCTGGACAAAGTGCCCGTGGTCATCTCCGATCGCGGTGAGGAACACCACGCCTACGGGCTCTACTCCGGTGATGGCGTCGCCCGCGATGACTTCCCCGACCGTATCCTGATCTTCCGCGACACCCTGATCCGTGATTTCGGCCATGACCCCCGGCTCCTGGCTGATCAGGTCGAGCGAACCGTCCGTCACGAGTTCGGCCATCACTTCGGTTTCGATGAGAAGGGCGTACGCAACCTGGGCCTTTGAGCCCGATCCGGGTAAGGTCCGGGCATGTCAAAAGCCATTCTGAACACCAATGCCGGATCGATCGAGGTCGAGTTCTTCGACGATGAAGCCCCCAAGACCGTGGAGAACTTCCGCAAGCTCGCAGCCGACGGCTTCTACGACGGCCTGATCTTCCACCGGGTCATCCGCGACTTCATGATCCAGGGCGGCTGCCCGGAGGGGACCGGCACCGGAGGCCCCGGCTACACCTTTGAGGACGAGTTCAATCCCCACAAGGTGATTCGCGGCGCCCTGGCAATGGCCAACGCCGGCCCCAACACCAACGGCTCCCAGTTCTTCATCGTCACCACCCCTACGGCCGAGTGGCTGGACGGCAAGCACACCGTGTTCGGCAAGGTGACTGAGGGCCTGGACGTGGTCGACGCTATCGAGCAGAGCCCGACCGACGGCCACGACAAGCCGCTCGAGGACCAGAAGATCGAGTCGATCACCCTGCTGGACTGACCGCCGACGCGGGTGGTTGGGGGCGAAGGTAGGGGATCTGCTTTCGCAGCACAGTCTGCGACGCCGACCCCCTACCTCCGCGGGCAACAGCTGAGGGTCCTTCGGGGATGTCCAGCAGGGGCTTGGTTTGGGGTGGCTAGCTGTCCTCCGCTGGCTGTCGTAAGGAGGGGGTGTGTGTCGTC
>JBBAUQ010000005.1:18253-22208 GCA_040398125.1 Solirubrobacterales bacterium
CTCCAACCGCCAGGTAATCCACCCCGGTGGTTAGGGAACTTCGGGAGCTGCCCCGTTCTTGTCGGCCGCCCCGTCTTCACGCCGGGTGACGAAGACGACCCGGTCATCGACCTTGGTCGGGGTGAAGCCGGGCTCTCCCGGCCGGATCACATCCCCTGACCGGATCAGTGCCACCACGGTCTCATTGACGCTGTCACTCGGAGATTCACCCGCGAAGGTGATTATCCGTTCATCGATGTCCAGCCCGGCCCCGAAGGTCAGCAGGTCATTGATCACCTCGGCCGCATCCGGTGCCTCGGCCGACATCCCGAGGATCCGCCCGGCCGAGCTGGAGGAGACGACCACCTGGTCGGCCCCAGAAGAGGTCAACAGCTCCATGTTGGACTGCTTGCGGCAGGAGGCCACGATCGTCGCCTTGGAGTTCAGTTCACGCACCCGAAGGATCGTCAGCACGGTGTCCTCGTCGGTGCTGAGCGCGATCACCACCGTCTTCGCCGAGTCCACCATCGCCGCCTTGAGGATGTCGGTGTCATAGGAGGAACCGAGGATCCCGGTGATGTCCATCGCGTTGGCCGCCTCCAGGGCCTCGGACTTCTCGTCGATCGCCACTGCCGGGATATCCCCCAGCTGCTTCCTCAAATACTCCAGCGAGGAGCGCCCCTTGACGCCGAACCCGCAGACCACGATGTGGTTCTTGAGGTCCTTCTGCCAGTTGCGAAGACGAAACAGGAATCTCGAGCGCTCAGCCAAGACCTCAAGAGTAGTCCCTACGAGCAAAACGAGGAAGAGGATGCGGGCCGGGGTGACCAGGAAGATGTTCTCCAGCCGGGCCAGCTCGGTCACCGGGACGATGTCCCCGTAGCCGGTCGTGGTCACGCTGACCGCTGAGAAGTAGAGCGCGTCTATGAAGGTGAGCGGCGTGTTCTCATCGGGGTAGTTCGCGAAGCCGCTCTTGGAGATGTAGGTGACGACCGCGACGATGAAGATCAACAGGAAGGCCAGGCCGACCCGCTGGAGGATCGCCCTGAGCGGGTCGTCCTTGATCCGGCTGAAGCGAAACCGCTCCTCCGGCAGGCTCGTGATGGGCTCTTTCTTCTTTCGCCTGGCCAAGCCGGGCCAGCATAGAGCGATTGGCTTCACCGGCACGGCACAAAGGGCCGCAAAATGCTGTGACAGGTACCCTGAAAACCCCAATGTCGACCGCTTTTTCCCTCTAACCGAAGCAGGCAGATGGCCGAACCCCTGGCAGACGGTTTCCCCGAGATCAGCTTTGACGAGTGGCGCGAGAAGGCGACCGGTGATGACCCTTCCGTAGAGGTCGTAACCGAGCTGGAAGACGGGGTGGAGGCCAAGTGGCTCTACACCCGGGAAGACGAGCTTGCCCCCGATCCGGCCGGCCTGCCCCGGGAGAAGCCCTTCGTACGTGGCACCCGGGCCGGCCGCCACTGGCAGGTCCGCCAGACCAGCGACCACCCGGAAAGAACGGCCGCCAACCGCGAGATCCTCGAGGACCTGATGGGCGGGGTGACCGAGGTGACCGTCCGCTTTGATGAGGCGGCCCGCCGCGGCTTTGATCCCTCCTCCCCCGAGTTCATCGCCGAACGCGGGATAGACGGCACCGCGATCTCGACCCTCGATGACCTGAGTGAGGTCCTCCAGGGCGTCTTCCTGGACGTCGCCGGCATCGCCCTGGACGCCGGCGCCTCCTTCCTGCCGGCCGCCGGCCTGCTCGCCGGGCTCTGGCAGGAGAACGGGATCGGTCACGACCAGGCACTCGGCTCTTTCAGGGCCGACCCGATCGGCACCCTGGCCCGGGACGGCTCACTGCCCTTCAGTCCGGAAGAGGGGCTAGCCCTGGCCGCCGGGCTGGCTGTCGGGACCAGCCGCGAGTACGACAACGTCCGTTCGCTTGGGGTCGACACCTCCATTTATGCGGAGGGAGGTGCCACCGCGGCCTGGGAGCTGGCGATCGCCCTCGCCACCGGCGTCGAGCACCTGCGGGCCACCGAGACTGCCGGCCTCGGCCCCGGTGAGACTGCGGCCCAGATCGAGTTCACCCTGGACGTCGGCCCGGACCAGTTCCTGGAGATGGCCAAGTTCCGCGCCATCCGGCGCCTCTGGTCCCGTGTACTGGAGGAGTGCGGGGTCGCCGAGGGTCGCCGGTTCTCTGCCACCTACGCCCACACCAGCCACCGGATGATGACCTGGGTCGACCCCTGGGTGAACATGGTCCGGGTTACCACCGCCGGGTTCGCCGCCGGCGCGGCCGGGGCCGACGGCCTCACCATCACCCCATTTGACCAGCCGCTCGGCCACCCCGGGTACCTCGGCCGGCGGATCGCCAGGAACACCCAGACGATCCTCCAGGACGAGGCCTCCCTCGGCCGCCTGGCCGATCCGCTGGCCGGCTCCTGGTACGGCGAGTCACTGACTGACCAGCTCGCCCGGGCAGCCTGGGAACGCTTCCGGGCGATCGAGGCCGAAGGCGGCATGCTGGCCGCTTTGGCCTCGGGAATGATCTCCGGTGTCCTGGCCGAGGCCGCCGACCACCGCGAGGAGGAGATGCTCCACCGCGAGAAGGTGATGACCGGGGTCAACGAGTTCCCGATCCTGGCCGAGGACGGGGTCGAGCGCGTCCGGATAGACCGCAAGGACCTGGCCGCCCGTGACTCTCGCCGCCTGGCCGACAAGCCGGGGGTCGACTGCAGCTCCCTGACCGAGACCGACCCCGATGAAGTACTGGACCGGGCGACCTCACTGGCCGTCGCCGGGGCCCGGATTGACGAGATCCAGGACGCCCTGGCCACCGAGGAGACCGACTTCGATGCCCTCAAGCTCCGCCCGGATGCCGCCCCGTTCCAGCGCCTTCGCCGGGCGGCCGATGCCTTCGTCAAACAGCACGGTGAGAACCCCAAGATGTACCTGGCCTGTATGGGGCCGATCTCCTCCCATGTCGTCCAGGCCAACTGGGCCAAGAGCTTCTTCGAGTCAGGCGGGATCGAGACCGTCCCGAGCGGACCGCTGCCCGGCAATGACGAGCTGGCCGAGAAGTTCAAGGATGGCGGCTTCAAGGTCGCCGCAGTCTGCGCCGGCAAGGACGCCGAGCCCGAGCAGGTAAAGGATCTGGTCGAGAAGCTCCGCCAGGCCGGTGCGGTCTGGGTCTACATGGTCAACTCCTCACCGGAGCTGAACTCGGTCGCCGGGGCCGACGAGGTGGTCAAGGACGGCGTCGACATGCTCGAGGTACTCGGCGGGGCACTCGGCATGGTGGGGGTTCAGTGATGGATGAGCTGAACGGCATGAACGGCATGGAGGGCGAGAGCCTGATCCCGGACTTCTCGGGCCTCGAGCTGGGCGGGTATGAGCAGGCCCCGGCCTCGGAGAACGAGCTTCGCCAGATCCTCGAGGCCTCGGCCGGCCCGGACGGCATGGTCTGGCACACCCCTGAGGGGATCGACCTGGACCCGGCCTACACCTCCGAGGTGGTCAGTGACCTCGACTTCCTGGACACCATGCCGGGCTTCGCCCCCTACCTGCGCGGTCCCTACCCGACGATGTATGTGAACCGGCCCTGGACGATCCGCCAGTACTCCGGTTTCTCCACCGCCGAGGATTCAAACGCCTTCTACCGCCGCAACCTCGCCGCCGGCCAGCGCGGGCTTTCGATCGCCTTTGACCTGGCCACCCACCGCGGTTATGACTCCGACCACCCCCGGGTGACCGGTGATGTCGGCATGGCCGGCGTGGCGATCGACTCGATCTATGACATGCGGACCCTGTTCGACGGAATCCCGCTGGACCAGATGAGCGTCTCGATGACCATGAACGGCGCCGTATTGCCGGTGATGGCGCTCTTCATCGTCGCCGGGGAGGAGCAGGGCGTCCCCCATGACCAGCTGACCGGGACCATCCAGAACGACATCCTCAAGGAGTTCATGGTCCGCAACACCTACAT
>JBBAUQ010000006.1:0-22185 GCA_040398125.1 Solirubrobacterales bacterium
GGGAGTCCTTTCTTGAGAAAAAGCGTGCGGGGTCAGATGAGGTGTCAACGGGGCCGCCTGGCCGCCATCTTCGGGGCGATGGTCGTCGCACTTCTGGTTGCGCCGACGGTTTCCCTGGCCGCCTCGGAGCGCCCCTCGGGCTCACTCCTGCAGCTCGCCGGAGATTCGGGATGCCTGACCGATCGCTCCTCACCGAAGAAGAACTGCAAATCGGTCCGGGCCCTGGAGACCCCCGGCCCGTTCATGGGTTCGCGAGCCGTCGCAATCAGCAGCTCCGGCAAGCACCTCTACGTCGCCTCCTCCGGGAGCGACGCGATCACGATCTTCAGGAGGGATCCCCGTGACGGTGAGCTCTCCCAGCCGAGCGGTCAAGGCGGCTGTGTGGCCGACCGGGGAGCCTCTGGCTGCGTCGATGCAAGGGGGCTCAAGGGTCCCAATTCAGTCTCGTTGAGCCCGGACGGAAGGTTCCTCTACGCGACATCGAGGGACAGCTCCACGGTGACTATCTACAGGCGGAACTCGGACAGCGGTGCGCTGACCCAGCTGCCGGGGACATCGGGTTGCATCGCCGGTGAGGCCCTGCCTGGCTGTGCTACTGCCGAGGCGCTCGACGGCCCCGACGTGATCACCACGACTTCCGATGGCAAGAACGTCTACGTCGGCTCCTTCTTCGGGAGCGCGGTGGTGATGTTCCAGCGTGACCGGGAGGGCGGCACGCTGACCCAGCCGACTGACGGCACCGGCTGCCTGGTCAATGAGCCGACCGAGGGATGCACCACGGCGGTCGGACTTGCCAACCCCGAGGGAATGACGGTGAGCGGTGACGGCTCTACGGTCTTCGTCGCCGCCCCGGGCTCCAACGCCGTGCTCGCCTTCTCGCGAAATCCGGTCGATGGCTCGCTCGCCCAGGTCGGAGGGGGATACGGCTGCATTTCGACCTCGACCATCGAGGGCTGCTCAACCGGGCGTGAGACGAGCGGTGCCAACGCGGTGGAGGTGAGTCCCGATGACAACGACGTCTACGCGACGTCGCTGCTCAGCTCGAGCGTCACTTCCTTCGCCCGCTCCCTGAGCACCGGCGGAATCTTCCAGCTGGCCGGCCCGCTCGGCTGTGTCGTGTGGCTCGGGGGGGACAACTGCTATCGCGGAAGGGCGATGCGCTCGCCCGAGGGAATCGCCTTCTCGCCCGATGGCCTGCATGCCTACGCCGTTGCCTACGGAACTGGCGGTGTGGCGGTGTTGGATCGCAACCCGGCCACCGGGGGCCTCATCCAGATGCGTGCGCCCTATGGCTGCGTCGCCTCCCCGGCAGTACAGGGATGTGAACGCGCACGGGCACTGGCCGGAGCCGGCGGAATCGCAGTCTCGGGCGACGGCAGGTTCGTCTATGTGACCGGGGCCAAGGCGAACTCCCTCACCGTCTTCAGGAGAGTTCGATGAGAAAGGTCACGAGACGGAGGCTCTTCAAGGACGCCGCGGTAGCTGCACCGGGGGCGCTGGCCGGCGGTGCGATCCTTGCCCAGGCTGCCAGGGCGGCTGAACAGAGTCCGGTTGCCGGGAAGAACCTGCTCATCTTCATCACTGATCAGGAGCGGGCCACCCAGTACTTCCCCAAGGGCTGGGAGGAAGAGAACCTGCCGGGCCTGACCCGGTTGAAGCAGACCGGGATCACGTTCGAGAAGGCGTGTTCCGCAGCCTGCATGTGTTCGCCCTCGCGGGCCTCGCTGCTGTCGGGCTACTTCCCGGCCCAACACGGGGTCAAGTACACGCTCGAGGAGAGCATGGACGCGCCGGAGTACCCCCAGGTCGAGCTACCGACCAACCTCCAGAACATCGGAACCGCGATGGCGGCGGCCGGCTACGAGGTGGTCTACAAGGGCAAGTGGCACGTCAGCAAGCCCCCCGACGGCACCGAGTTCGAGTCCTCCGACATCGTTCCCTACGGATTCAACGCCTGGAACCCCCCGGATGCCGGGGCAAACCAGGATCTCGACCAGGAGGGCGGCGGCGTCTACGACAACGACGGCCGCTTCATGGACCAGGTCGGCTCGGCCGATGACGGTACAGAAGGGGTTATCCAGTTCCTGACCGAGCGTTCCGCTTCGCTCCAGCCCTTCTGCCTGATCGTCTCGCTGGTCAACCCGCACGACGTCCTGCTCTACCCGAAGAACTACATCGACGGGGGCTATGACGACTCCTGGCTCGAGGGCGACATCGACCTGCCACCGACCGTTGACGAGGACCTCTCCTCGAAGCCGACCGCCCAACAGGAATTCCTCAAGCTCTCGAAGCTGCTCGGCCTCCTGGATACGCGCGAGAAGAAGAGGAACTACCTCAACTTCTACGGCAACCTGATCAAGCTGGTCGACGGCTACCTGGTCGACGTGATGGACACGCTGGACTCCTTAAGTCTGACCGATGACACCCTCGTGGTCAGGACGGCCGACCACGGGGAGATGGGTTTGGCGCACGGTGGGCAGCGACAGAAGAACTTCAACTTCTACGAAGAGGCCGTCAGGATTCCGCTGGTCTACTCGAATCCCGAACTCTTTCCCACCCCGCAGCAAAGTGACGCCCTGGTTTCACACGTCGACCTGCTGCCGACGCTCGCCGGGCTGTTCGACGTCCCGGCGTCAGGACGGTCCCAGTGGCAGGGCAAGGACTATTCGGAACTCGTACTCGGCAGGTCGACCACCCCGGTCCAGGACTACGTCGCCTTCACCTATGACGACTACCAGTCGGGCGAACCCGACCCCCCTTACGTCAAGCCGCCGCAGCATCTGGTGGGCATCCGTGAGCAGCGCTGGAAGCTCACCAAGTACTACGACGCCAAGCGCAGGGTGCCCCCGCAGTGGGAGATGTATGACCTGGAGAACGATCCGAACGAGAGGGTGAACCTGGCCTCGCGGAAGTTCGACGGGGACCGGCCGGTCCAGGCCCAGTTGGATCGCCTGAAGAAGAAACTGGCCCGGGTCGAGCGTGAACGGCTCCAGCCGCTGCCCTACATGGCTTTCAAGGTAAGGAGCTGCCGTCTGTCGGGGAATCGGGTGATCAGCTCGATGCGATTCCCGGGACGGGGGGAGATCGAGCAGGAAGTGACCGCAGAGCTGGACGGCAAGAAGATCGTGCTCGGTCGCAAGCAGCGCACCGTCCCCGGGGCCGGAATCGAAGAACTCACCGTCGGACTCGACAGTTCCGAGCTCAGCGCGGTAAAGCAGGCCGGACGAAGCGTGACCGTCACCTCCCGATTCCTGCCGAACGGGGGCACGACGGTCACCGATACCCGCCGCCTCAAACCTTCCTGAAGCCCCGGGATAGCCGCGCCACGCGGCCGGGCCGTTGTGCCCGGTCGCCTAGATCCCCCGACCGTGACGGCCTGTTGGCCTCAGCCTCTTCCTTGACTGCTTGTCGGCTGTGGAACCGGTGCCGTCCTGGCCATGTATCCGGACGGCGGCCAGTTCCGTCTCGACCTCGCCGATCGATGCCTTCAGCTCAGTCAGGCGGTCCATTGCATTTTGCAGGGGGTCGGCTGACTCTCCGCCCTCCTCCACCTCCTGCAGCCGTTCCTCGGCCTCGTGGGTCCGCTCGGCTTCCCGGGCTTCCTCGACCGCGTTGATGATGATTGCGATCAGGATGTTGATCAACAGGAACGAGGCGATCAGGACGAAGCTGACGAGGAAGACCCAGGCCCACTGGGTGACCTCCTGGGCGGTGAACAGGATCTCGTTCCAGCCCTCCAGGGTGAGCACGGTAAACAGCGTCAGCATGGCGCTACCTATATTTCCCCAGCGCTCGGGAAGGGCATCGCCGAAGATCTGCCAGCCAACCATCCCGTAGATGAAGATGAGCAGGACCGCAAGCGCTGCCATTGAGCCGATCGGCGGCAGCGCCCGGCCCATACCGGAGATCAGGACGCGCAGGTCCGGCAGCACACTGATCACGCGGACGATCCGGAGCAGCCGCACCAACCGGAGGAGGGTGGCGTTCTCCCGGACTCCCGGTATGAACACGGCGAAGACCACGACGAAGTCGAAGATGTTCCAGCCGCTCCGGAAGTAGTTCCACGGCATCGAGCCGTAGGCCGATATCCGGAGCAGGATTTCGATAACGAATATTCCCAGGCAGACGGCGTTGATCGTGGAAAGGAGCTCGCCGTACTGGCTCTCGATCGAGCCATAGGTCTCGAGCCCGAGGACGATCGCGTTGAGGACGATCACCGTGAAGATGAAGCCCTCGAACCACCTCGAGTGGACCAGGCGCGAGATAGCGGCGACGCGCTCGCCGGTCGGGTTGTCCAGTTTCCCTTGGGCCTCCATCTCAGGGAAGCCTATTAGGGCGCGGGCCGAGCCGGAAAAAGGACAGCCGGCCGCCAGCAACCGCCCGGGGCGGAGCCCGGGCGGCGAGGGCCGGGGGTTCGGCTGTGGCTCAGTTCAGGTCGAACCGGTCGAGTTCCATGACCTTGGCCCAGGCAGCGGCGAAGTCCTCGGCGAACTTCTGCCTGGCATCGGCCGACCCGTAGACCTCGGACAGGGCCCGGAGCTCCGAGTTCGAGCCGAAGATCAGGTCGACCCGGCTCGCCTTCCATCTGGCGTTACCGTCGGCGTCGGTGCCCTGAAACTCGGTGGCCTCGTCATCGACCGGCTCCCAGGTGGTATCGAGATCGAGCAGGTTGAGGAAGAAGTCGTTGGTGAGTTTGCCGACCTGGTCGGTGAGCAGGCCCAGTTCCGAGTCTCCCTGGTTGGCCCCGAGGACCCTCAGGCCGCCCACCAGGACGGTCATCTCCGGGGCACTCAGGGTGAGCAGGTTGGCCCGGTCGAGCAGCATGTACTCGGCCGGCAGGGGCAGCTCACCGCCGACCCAGTTGCGGAATCCGTCGGCACGGGGCAGGAGGGCCTCGAAGGACTCGACATCGGTCTGTTCCTCGGTCGCGTCGGTCCGACCGGGGGTGAAGGGCACGGTGACCTCATTGCCGGCCTCGCGGGCTGCCTGCTCGACCGCGGCATTGCCGGCCAGGACGATCAGGTCGGCGAGCGAGATCCGCTTGTCGCCAGACTGGGCGTCATTGAACTCGGCCTGTATTCCCTCCAGTACCTCGAGTGAGCTGGCCAGTGCGGCCGGGTCATTCACCGCCCAGTCCTTCTGGGGAGCGAGGCGGACCCGGGCACCGTTGGCACCTCCGCGTTTGTCGGAGCCGCGGAAGGTTGAGGCCGACGCCCAGGCGGTCGAAACGAGCTGGGAGACGGTCAGGCCCGAGGCCAGCACCTTCTCCTTGAGCGCCTCGATGTCCGAGGAATCGACTAGTTCATGGTCGACTGCCGGAACGGGGTCCTGCCAGATCAACACCTCTTCGGGCACCTCTGGACCGAGGTAACGGGCCCGTGGCCCCATATCCCGGTGGGTCAGCTTGAACCAGGCCCGGGCGAAGGCATCGGCCAGCTCGTCCGGGTTCTCGAGGAAGTGCCGCGAGATCGGCTCGTAGTCAGGGTCTTCCCTGAGGGAGAGATCGGTGGTCAGCATGGTCGGGGCATGGGTCACCGCGTCATCGAAGGCATCCGGCACTGTGTCCGCCGCGGCCCCGTCCTTCGGCTTCCACTGGTGTGCGCCGGCCGGACTCTTGGTCAGTTCCCACTCGTTCCCGAAAAGGGTCTCGAGGTAGGTGTTGTCCCACTGGGTCGGGGTACGCGTCCAGGCACCCTCCAGACCGCTGGTGATGGCCGATCCGTTGACCCCGCTGCCGAAGGAGTTCTTCCAGCCGAGGCCCTGCTCCTGGATCGGGGCGGCCTCCGGCTCGGGACCGACGTACTCGTCCGGGTCGGCCGCGCCGTGGTTCTTGCCGAAGGTATGGCCCCCGGCGATCAGGGCAACGGTCTCGTAGTCGTTCATCGCCATCCGTTTGAAGGTCTCACGGATGTCGTGGGCAGCGGCGAGCGGGTCGGGCTCGCCGTTCGGCCCCTCGGGGTTGACGTAGATCAGTCCCATCTGGACGGCGGCCAGGGGCTGCTCCAGCTGGCGGTTGCCGGTGTAGCGCTCGTCCCCCAGCCACTCGGTCTCGGGGCCCCAGTAGACGTCATCGTCCGGCTCCCAGACGTCCTCACGTCCCCCGCCAAAGCCGAAGGTCTCGAATCCCATCTCCTCCATGGCGACGTTGCCGGCGAGGATCATCAGGTCCCCCCAGGAGAGCTTCCGGCCGTACTTGCTTTTGACCGGCCAGAGCAGCCGGCGTGCTTTGTCGAGGTTGGCGTTGTCGGGCCAGCTGTTGATCGGCGCAAACCTCTGCTGACCGGTCCCACCGCCACCCCGGCCATCGGCGATCCGGTAGGTGCCGGCCGAGTGCCAGGCCATCCGGATCATCAGCGGGCCGTAGTTGCCGTAATCGGCGGGCCACCAGTCCTGCGAGGTGGTCAGGGCCTCGGCAATGTCCTGCTTGACCGCATCGAGGTCGAGTGAATCGAACTCGGCGGCGTAGTCGAAGTCCTCCCCCATCGGGTTGGCGACGGCCGGATTCTTGGCGAGGATCTTCAGGTTGAGGCGGTTAGGCCACCAGTCCTCGACGCCACCGCTCTCGGTCGGGTACGGGAAGCGGTTGTGGGCCACCGGGCAGCCGCCGTTCGCCTTGCCGTTCTGTTCATTCACCTCGCTGATCACACCCTCGTCCTGCTCAGGCATGGGTTCCTTTCCTTTCGGGGGGTATTTCTTCCAAGTCATTTCTGCCCGGCCCGCCGGCCCGACAGTCGGGGCAGCTGCCCCAGAAGGTCACTTCACACTCGTCGATCAGGAAGCCGTGGTCATCCGAGCCCTCCATGCAGGGGGCGGCGCCGGTGACGCAGTCGACGTCGGCGACGGCCCCACAGGAGCGGCAGACGACGTGGTGGTGGTTGTCGCCCACCCTGGACTCGTACCTCGCCACCGAGCCGGAAGGCTGGATGTGGCGGAGCAGGCCGGCTTCGGTCATCACCCTCAGCACGTCATAGACGGCCTGGTGCGACACCTCGCCGCTTCGTTCCCTGACCAGGGCGATGATCGAGGCAGTGTCGGAGTGGGGGTTCTCCCGGACCGCCTCGAGCACGGCGACCCTGGGGCGGGTGACCCTCAGGCCGTTGGCGCGCAGGACATCCTCGGAGGGGACCGTCTGGGACATGGGGGTGACATTAGCGCTTTTCTTGATTGATTCAAGTCTCCTCTTCCAGTCCCTGATGAAAACTCGCTCCGGCCGGGGCTCTCCGTTAGCCTGAACCGAGCCTCGCGATGAACGGGAAAGCGCCAAGGGATTCCGACAGGGAAGGTCGTAGCGGTCCGATCAGTGCGGCTCGCGAACACCTGATGCCATCGGGCAAGTTGCCCGGGACAGAGAGTTCGGAGACCGTTTGGACGGGGTGTGACGGCCCCGGCCCGGATAGCGGCGCTGACCAGCGGGCCAAGTTCATCGGCGCGGGGTCCTGGCTCCTGGTGGGCGGCCTGGCCATCTGGCTGCACGTCACCCAGCTCGACAGCTTCGTGGAAGCCTTCCCGCTTGTGCTCGGGCTGAAGTTGCTCGTATTCCTCTGGGTGCTGTTCGGCGTCTCGCTCCTTCGCCCGCTGTTCATCGCCAGGTCCAAGAGTCCCGGCACCGAGCGACCGGGAGGCTAGTTCCGTGGCTGCGGCACTGGAAGCCTTCTCAGAGAGTCCGATCTACCTCCTCTGGATGATCTTCCTCGGGGCCTACCCGATCGTCACCGCGATGCTCTCGATCGACTCCTCGCGTCGTTTCACCCTCGACCGGAAGGAGAGTTCAGAGGCCGGGATCCTCCCCGGTGCCGAGGACCTCGCCCGGGCGTGCGAGCTCTTCCCGGTCCTCACGGTGATCATCCCGGCGAGGAACGAGGAGAAGCTGCTCGGCCAAACGATCGAGGCGGCGCTGTCGGTCGACTGGCCAAAGATTGACCTGATCATCGTCGACGATGGCTCGACCGATTCGACCGGGGAGGTAATCGACTCATACATAGAGGACCCTGCCCGGGCCGGGACGGACACCGCCTACGGGGATCGCCGGATCAGGTCGATCACCAATCCAGAGAGCAAGGGCAAGGCCGAGGCCGTCAACTCGGCCGTCGAGCAGGCCGAGGGCGAACTGATCCTGGTGCTGGACGCCGACGGAAGGCCCGACCGGCGAATCGCCGAGCTGATGGCTCCGCACTTCGCCCGCTATCCGGGCGTCGCCGCGGTGACCGGAAACCCCCGGGTCGCCAATACCGACACGGTCCTGGCTCGCCTCCAGGCGATCGAGTTTTCCTCGACGGTCTCGGTCCTCCGGAGGGCCCAGGCCGGGTGGGGCAGGGTCAACACCTGTACCGGCATGTGCACGATGTTTCGGCGAGAGGCGCTGGTCGACCTCGGTGGCTTCGACCCCAAGGCAGCCACCGAGGACATCATGTTCAGCTGGAAGGCCCAGCTCGCGGGCTGGGACATCTTCTATGAGCCCCGTGCCCTCTTCGCCATGCAGGTTCCGACTCGGCTCGCCGGGCTCTTTCGGCAGAGGCATCGGTGGGGGAAGGGCCTGGGGGAGGTCCTGCGGGCCTCTGCTCCGACGCTCCTCCGGCCTTCCTCCTACCGGATGTGGCCAGTCGCCCTCGAGTCCTTCTTGAGCATCGTCTGGTGCCTGTTGCTGGTGTTGGGGGTGGCGTTCTGGGCCGTTGCCGGGATCGCCGGGGTCCCCGGCCTGGGAAACAGCCCGCTGATCGACCACTGGGGGATCATCGTGGTGATCGTCTCGATCCTCCAGATCACCTGGGGCGTCCACATCGACGCCCCCGAGGATCCCGGCATCAAGGGGATGCTCTGGGTCGCGCCGCTATACCCGCTGGTCTACTGGCTTTTCAATGCGGCTGCGGGCGTGTCTGGATCCATTCCGGGACTTCTGAGGGGACCCCGTAGTCAGGTTTCCTGGGTTCCGATTCGTGCGGCCGGCAAGCCCCGGCAACGTCCAGCCTCAGGCACCACTTCGCCCCCGGACCACTGACGCCTGCCCGGGCCGACCGACAGGCAGTTAGTGCCGATCCCCGGCAGGCCTCGATGTCGGTCCACGGGTCGGCTGCCTGGCATCTCTAACATCACGGCAGTGATGATCAGGGCTTTGCGCCACTTCGTTCCCTGGATCGCCGTGCTGGTCCTCTTCGGCTTCGGCGTCAGTCTGCTGCCGGAAACGACCTGGGAGTCCGTGGCGATAACCCAGATACCGCTGGTGCCGGTCACCGGGCTGGTGATCTACAGCTTCTTCAGTCCGGGGGAGCTGACCGAGAAACCGGTTCGCATTACGACTGCCCTGGCTGCCCTGGCCGGCCTCTCCTTCGCCATCTACCTCGGCGTGACCTGGGCTCAGGGTGGCTTTCCCACCTGTTCGACCGGTGGCTGTGCCGCGGTCCAGATCTCGGACGGGGCCGACCTGTTCTTCGGGATCAGGACGACGACGGTCGGGATGGTCGGCTACTCGCTCGTCCTGCTCTCACTGCTCATCCCGGGAAATGCCGGACGCCTGGCCACGGCCTTCCTCGCGACCTTCGGGTTCGCGACTTCGGTCTACCTCAGCTACTACTCATCGACTGAGCTGAACACGACCTGCCAGTGGTGCCTCGGATCGGGCGCAGCGATGACCACCATCTTCGCCCTTTCCTACTACCGCCTGTTCAGGTTCATCCAGTAGGCCTCAGGCCTGGCCCGAGCCGTCCTTCCCGGCCCAGCCGATGATCTCCCTGGAGCCCGAGATGACCTCGCCGTCGTCCAGTTCCAGGATCGGAACCCAGGTCTGACCGCTCAGCTCCTTGACCTTCTTCCTCCTCGGCTGGAGGAACATCGGCAGCGGGCCGAATCCGTAGACCTTGACCACCTCGGGATCGTAGCCGGCGTCGAGCAGAGCCTGATGGGCCTCCCCGCAGGGATGGTCGTGCCCGAAGATCGGCCTCTTCCAGTCACCCCAACACACGTACAGCTTCATCGATCGAATCTCCTGACTCGACGCCCGGTCCTCCGGCCGTCGCAAGTTGACTTCAGCGACCACGTTATCCCGGGGAAGGAGATCCGGTAGTGACCTGCCCCGCCGGGATCGGTGCCCTTGATCTGGTGCTAGCTTCCGTGGACAGTCAACCCCGGTACGAATTGGAGGAGACAGGATGAAGGCTTCTGATGAATTCGCGAAACTGAGCGACAGGGCCCGGGAGGCCGAGGACAAGATTTCCGAGGCGAGTTCGAAGACCAGGGATGAGCTCTCCCGCCAGGTCGATGACGCTCGCAAGGCTGCCGATGACCTGGCCGACCAGGTCAGGAAGGGGACCGACGAGGCGATGGACCGAGCCTCGGAGATCTGGGCCGAGGCCAGGCAGAACTGGTCGAGCACCGTCGAGCGGATCCGCTCCGATCTCGCGGAGCGCAAGGACGAGGCCGACGTCGACCGGCTGGAGCGCCGGGCCGAGCGGGCCGAGCGAAACGCTGAGGCGGCCGTCGCTATCGCCGCCGCAGCCCTCCAGGAGGCCGAGTACGCAGTGCTCGATGCCGCCCTTGCCCGGGCCGAAGCAGACGATGCTTCGGGTGGTTCCTGACCGTGGAGTCGGGTTCCGGGTTGGCAAAAGTGGCCGACTGCGGATAGCCTGAAACGGTTGCCGGTAATCGACGAGGGGAGACCAGGTGGCTGAAGTAGTCCAGATCGAAGGAGCGACTTCCACGGCGAAGATCCGTCACCCGCTCGCCGTGGTGGGACTGACCCTGATCACCCTCGGGATCTATTTCCTGTTCTGGTACTACTTCGTCAATCGCGAGATGCGTGATTACGGAGTGGCCCACGGCACCGAGGAGTGTGGGACCAGTCCGGGGATGTCCCTGCTGGCGATGACCCTCGGCTGGTTGATAATCGTGCCCCCGTTCGTCTCGATCTTCTTCAGCTGGAAGCGGCTCAACGCGTCGAGCGGCCTGGCCGGTGCCGGCCAGGGATTCGATGCCGGCCTCGGCCTGCTGCTCTGGATCTTCATTTCACCCGTGGCGGTCTACATCTTCCAGATGAAGCTGAATGACACCTGGCGGGCCATGAGCGGGCGGTCGCTCCAGCAGGTCGGGGATCCGACAAGCGCCCCGAACCCTCCGGCCCAGTAAGCCGCTGTCCGCTCGGCCCGAGTGGTCTCTTGGCGGCGCTGACGCCGGCTTTCCCCGCTGCCCGCCGCCGCCCGCCAGCCGTCCGGTGACTCGCTGAGCCGAGGGGCCGCTATCGGTAACCTCGGGAACGTGAGCCCCGGAAAGGACACCGGTTCGGGAAAAAGGGTTCCAGGCGAGCAGTTCGGGACCGAGGGCAGGCCTGCGAGTCCAAAGAGCGAACGTCGGCGCTCGGGCGTGCCCGGCCCGATGCAGGCGAGCATCTCACTGGGGCGCCTGGCCGGGGTAGAGGTCGGGATCAACTGGTCCTGGTTGCTGATCTTCATCCTGATCACCTGGTCGCTCGCCGCCGCGGTCTTCCCCGAGACGAATCCCGGCCTCGGATCGGGCGTCTACGCCGCGATGGCGATCGGTGCCGCGCTCCTGTTCTTCATCTCCCTGCTGTTGCACGAGCTCGGCCATGCCACCCAGGCCAGGCGAGAGGGAATGGAGATCGACGGCATCGTGCTGTGGCTGTTCGGCGGTGTCGCCAAGTTCAAGGGTCTGTTTCCCTCGGCGTCAGCCGAGCTCAAGATCGCCCTTGCCGGTCCGGCGGTCAGCCTGGTGATCGGTGTCTCACTGCTGGTGATCGCCAAGTTGGCACCGCTGCCGGGCTTCCTCGACGGGGTTCTGACCTGGCTTGGGATGGTCAACCTGATCCTGCTGGCCTTCAACCTGCTTCCGGCCCTGCCCCTGGACGGCGGCCGGGTCTTCCGGGCCCTGGTCTGGCAGGCGACTGGAGATTTCACCCGGGCCACGTCTATCGCCGGTCAGGTCGGCCGGGCCTTCGGCCTGGGGATGATCTTCCTCGGGATCGTCTCCCTGCTTGCGCTGGGGGCCTTCGGCGGAATCTGGCTTGCCCTGATCGGCTGGTTCCTGATGATGGCCGCGGCCTCGGAGACCAAGTTGGCAACGATCGAGGCCGCGCTCAGCTCGATGGAGGTCGGCGAGGCGATGGCCCGTGACCCGGTCACGGTGCCGGCCGACCTGACGCTGGCCGAGTTCTCGGAGACGGTCTTTCCGGCAAGTCGTCACGCGGCCTACCCCGTGATGGAAGGTGGCCGCCCGGTCGGGCTGCTGGCCTTCAGGGACCTGGTGGAGGTTCCCACCGGGGACTGGGGGACCCAGCGGGTCGAAGGGGTTATGAGGCCGTACTCGGAGGTTCTCGTGATGACCCCCGACGAAGATCTCGGTCAGGCCGCGATGCTCCTGGCGACTGACCAGTTGGGTCGGGCACTGGTCACCAACGGGACCGATGGCGAGGGCCGGGTCGAAACAGAGGGACCAGAGCTGGAGGGCCTGCTCTCACAGACCGATGTTTCCCGACTGGTCGAACTCAGGTCGCGGGCCCTGGGGACCCGTTCCTGATCCGTCGCTAGTTACCCGAGCTGAACCGGGTCGGGACCGGGCCGGTCGGGGGAGTTGGCCTCGTACTCGATGTCGGCCCTCCTGGAGAGCGGCGAGAGGACCCTCTTCTCACCCTTCACCGGCACCGGGCTGAAGTAATCGATCACCGATGACATCGGGATGGTCCGCGCCCTGACGCCGTCGTCGTAGTTCCCCTCGATCGACTTGACTGCCCGTCGCTTGCGATTGACCTTGGTCACGATCCCGATGTGGCCGTCCCCGTAGGCGACGAGGTCGCCAGGCGTTGCCCGGTAGGTGTGCTGGCCGGCCCGCTTCGCCCAACTGCGCAGGGCGCGGACCTGGACGGCCACCCGGTCCCCTCCGTAGGCTTTCCAGATCGTGCCCGAGGCCCGCAGGGTCCGTGAGCGAAGGAATGAGTCGAACCCGACCTCTGACCAGATCCAGGTCGAGAAGGCGGCGCACCAGGCTGCCCCGATGCTGTACGGAACGATCCGGCCCCGGCCGCGGTGGTAGCGGGGCACGTTGTCGCTTCCTCTCTCCCGAACGTTCCGGCTGAGCTCGAGCTCGGCCCGGTCGAGGATCTGGCTGCGGCCAGTTTCAGTGCCGGGTGTCGGGTCGGGCGGAGGGGGCGGGGTCAGGCCGCCGCTCGCACCGGCTGCCGGTGCCCAGAGCCCGAGGGCGACCAGGACCAGGCAGGAGGAAACGAGAAACGTCCTCTTCGGTTCTTTGATCGCCTGAAAGTTCATGGTTTGTTGCCTGATTGCCCCTTTTGAAGGCCGGCCGACAGACTTTGGCCGAGCGGCCGAGGGAGAGGCAGCCCCGATTGACCGGACAGGGTAGCGACTATTGTGAATGTTTGCTAAGAAAGCGCTCAGACTGGATCGAGGCTGCCAGCTAGGCTGGGCGAATGGATCTCACGGTGACTGGCTGGGCCGCCATCGGGGTGGCCGTCCTGATGTCCGGCTTCTGGCTGGTCAGCCTTCCGCTCCGCAACGCCTCGATAGCAGACATCGCCTGGGGACTGGCTTTCGTCGTGGTCGCCTGGGCTGCCGTACTGGCCGGTGGCGGTTCGGGGGCCTCCATCTTCCTGGCGGCCGGGGTGACGATCTGGGGGGTTAGGCTCGCCGGGTACATCGCCTGGCGTAACCGCGGCCACGGTGAGGATCGCCGTTACGTCGCGATGCGGGACAAGCGCCCCGGCTCCTTCTGGCTGTGGTCGCTGTTCGGGGTGTTTCTCCTGCAGGGCCTGCTGGCCCTGGTCATCTCAATCCCGGTCCAGTCACTCGGGGCGGCAGGTGAACCCTCGATCGGCGTCCTTTCGGTGGTCGGTGCACTGGTCTTCCTGACCGGCCTGTTCTTCGAGGTGGTCGGTGATGCCCAGCTCGCCTCCTTCAAGGCCGACCCTGAAAATCGCGGGAAGGTGATGGACCGCGGCCTCTGGCGCTACACGCGCCACCCGAACTATTTCGGTGATGCCTTGCTGTGGTGGGGGATCTGGCTGTTCGCGGTCGGTTCCGGGGCAGCCTGGTGGACATTCCCCGGTCCGGTGGTGATGACCTTCTTCCTGCTCAGGGTCTCGGGAGTGGCGATGCTGGAGTCCGACATCTCGGAGCGCCGACCGGCCTACGCCGAGTACATCCGGCGCACCAGTGCATTCATCCCGAGGCCGCCCCGGGACTGACCCTGGTGACGCAGCTGCGTCACCGAAGTCAGTCCCGAAAAGCCGTTCCTAGAAGAGCGGGCCGGTGATGGTCAGGGGAAGTTCATCCCCGTACTCGACGAACAGCCAGAAAAAGGCCAGCGCCCCGCCGGCGAGGCTCACGTTCTTGAGGAACATGATCTGCTCGGTCTGACGCATCTGGGGGTCTTCCTGCTTCCAGAAGGCATGCATGATGAGGGCGACCGGCAGGACGAAGAGGAAGATCAGCAGAGCTCCGAGATCCCCCCAGATACCGAGCAGGACCATCAACCCGCCAAGCAGGATGACCAACCCGGAGAGCGGAACCCCGATTCCCGGGGCCGGGGCCCCAACGGCGGCGGCGTATTCCTGCATCGCCTTTCGCTCGGCGAAGTGGGCGAAGCCGCTCGCGATGAAGATGAGTGCAAAAAGGATTCTCGCTACCAGGAAGACGATGTCCATAGGGGCCTTTCTCTCTTGCTGTTCTGTCGGTGGGCCGGAGCCGGTTCAGGCAGGTACCGGGTCCGGCAGCCGGGGTGGCTGTGGCTTGACTGGAACCTGCCCATTGACTCCTTACCCAAGGTAAGTAACGTGGGGAAGGTATCACCCTTCGCCGATGGAACCGGTGACGTAGCCTTGAGGTCCTTCCGGCCTCACCATCCGATGACCCAAGGAGCAGCAGATGATGCACAACGTAAATGTCGAGGCAGTCGAGAAGACGGCCGAGAGCGCCCGCCAGGACCCCTCCGCAGCGACCCAGCCGGTCGCCTTCGACGGGGAGTGGCAGACGGC
Source organism: Solirubrobacterales bacterium (assembly GCA_040398125.1). Classification (GTDB taxonomy): domain Bacteria; phylum Actinomycetota; class Thermoleophilia; order Solirubrobacterales; family 70-9; genus 67-14. The sequence continues at coordinate 14,990 of JBBAUQ010000006.1, forward strand.
CGAGGGGGAGGTCCAGTTCAGCACCGAGATCCCACTTCCGGGAGGGGGGAGCGTTACGTTCGAGGCCGACTACCCGCCCCACATGGGCGGAACGGGATCGGCGCCCAACCCGCTTGCCTACTGCTTCTGGGGCGGTATCGCCTGCTTCGCGATGACCTATGCCCAGGAGGCCGCGATGAAGGGGGTCGAACTCCGTTCCCTCAGGGCCAGGGTCCGTACCGAGATGAACATGAGCAGAGCCCTCGGGGCCGGGGACCTGCCCCCCGTAGAGGCGATCGATTGGTACCTCGAGGTGGATGCCGACGCCGACCCCGAGACCCTGGAGGAGATAAAGGCGATCTCCGACGAACGCTGCCCCGGCGCCTACTGCATCAAGAACCCGATCGAGCTCCGGACCCACCTCGAGGTAACTGGCTGACCAAGGCCGGTCTCCCGCGCCGGGCCCGTTTCATTTCCGGGGCTCTCCCGGTATCGGCTCTCCACCGAGACTGGCCAGCATCTCCCCAACCGAGTGGTCGCGCTCGATCGGGTGGCGCATCGGCGCGTTCCGATTGAGCCTGTAGCGGTTACGGCGCCCCACCTTCTCCTTGCGCAGGTAGCCATCGTCGACCAGGTCGTTGACGATCCGCTGGGCGGCCCGCTCGGTTATCCCGACTTCCGCTGCCAGGTCACGGAGTCTCGCCTCGGGATACCGGGAGAGGTAGACCATCACGTGGCCGTGGTTGGTCAGGAGGGTCCAGTTGGACATGACTACATCCTAGGGCGAACGTGATGGTAATAACACGATAAATAAAACCTGTTATATTTGTCGTATGTTTTGCTCCTTCTCCAATCCCTCCGAACCACCTCCGATCGAGCCTTGAGTGCGGCCGTAAGCAATCTGATCTCGCCAGGGGTCCTCTTCTTCGCCCTGGGGGCGTTCGCGGCAGCGGTCAAGGCCGACGTATCGCTCCCCAGGCAGATTTCCCAGACCCTGGCCCTCTACCTGATGGCGGCCATCGGGTTCAAGGGCGGGGTGGAGTTGCGCCAGTCCGGACTGGGCACCGAGGTCTTCATCGGCCTCGGGTGTGGCCTGGCACTCGGTTTGACCATTCCCCTGATTGCCTTCTTCCTGGTCTCGCGGTTCACCTCGGTCAAGCGGGTCGATGCGGCCTCGCTGGCAGCCCATTACGGCTCGGTCAGCCTGGTCACCTTCGGGGCCGCGGTTGCCCTCCTGGATGAGCTCAGCGTGGCGACCTCGGGCTACATGCCGGCCGTGCTTGCCCTGATGGAGGCCCCGGCCATCGCCGTCGGTGTGCTTCTCGGCAAGACCGGATCGGGCGCCGGCGGCGGTTCCCGGAAGGCTGCCCTGAGGGAGGCCCTGACCAGTGGCTCGGTCCTGGTCCTTCTCGGGGCAACCGTGATCGGCCTCATCCTCGGGGCCCAGGGCCTGAATGAGCTCGAGGGGTTCTTCGTCGCCCCGTTCACCGGTGTGCTGGCGCTCTTCCTCCTGAACATGGGCGTGATGGCGTTCAGCCGTATCGGGGCCATCCGGGAAGCCGGATTCGGGCTGTTCGCCTTCGCCATCTACATGCCCCTGATCGGGGGCACCCTCGGTGCGCTCCTTGCCAGCGCGTTGGGTCTCGGGGTCGGCGACGTCACCCTCATGGCGACCCTCGCGGCCAGTGCCTCCTACATCGCCGCACCGGCGGCCGTCCAGATAGCCATGCCGGACGCAAATCCAGGAGTCACCCTTCCCCTGGTCATCGGGATCACCTTCCCCTTCAACCTGATCGTCGGGATTCCGCTCTACCTCGAGTTCGCCCGGATCCTGGGCTGAGGTCGATTCGGCCCGGACCGGCTTTCCTGCCAGAATCGGCCCATGTCCACACTCGACTTCCCCAACGGCCGGGCATGGTGAGTTCGGAATACGGTGAGCGGGAAGACCGGGTACCCGACCGGGAACTCGCCCGCGAGGCGGCCGATCGGGTTCCGGGGTCGGCCCTGTCGGCCCGACTCTACGACCCCATCCTCTGGTGGGGTGAGCGGACCGGCCTGGCCCGCAACCGGGCACGACTCCTGGCCGGGGCGAGCGGTGAGGTGATCGAGGTGGGGGCCGGCACCGGCCTCAATCTTCGTCACTACCGACCTGAGCTCGTAAGCAGGCTCGTCCTGATCGAGCCCGAGGCCCACAAGGCGGCGATCCTCACCGGCCGCTGTCGGGAGTCGGAAATCGAGGCCGAAGTCGTCCGGGCACCGGCCTCGATGCTGCCCTTCGGCGACGCCTCCTTCGATACCGCCGTGGTGACCCTCTGTTTATGCACCGTGCCGGACCCCCTGGACTCGATGGCCGAGCTGGCTCGGGTACTCAGGCCCGACGGGCAGCTCCTGTTCATGGAACACATCCGGTCCGACCGGCCCTGGCTCGGGCCGGTCCAGGACTTCCTCAGGGCGCCCTGGGCCAAGTTGGCAGACGGCTGCCAGTGCAACCGGCGGACGCTGGCCCTCCTTCGCCAGAACGGATGGGAGGTCGAGGTCCTGCACACTGCCGACGGCCCCCTGATGCCCCCGGTGGCCCGGCCGATCGTCAGCGGACGGGCCCGTCGGTCACCCCGCCTGGTCGCCGGGGGGCAGGCCTCATGAGCCGGGTGGCCATAGTCGGATCGGGGCCCAACGGCCTGACGGCAGCCGCCTTGCTGGCCCGCGAGGGTGCCGAGGTGACCGTGATCGAGGCTGCGGATGAGATCGGGGGAGGCTCCCGCAGTGCCGAGCTGACCCTGCCGGGCCTGCTACATGACAGCTGTGCGGCAATTCACCCGATGGGCGCTGCCTCGCCGGTCTTCGAGGACCTCGAACTGGACCGGTACGGGCTGGAGTGGGCCTGGCCCGAGGTAGACATGGCCCACCCCCTGGAAGGCTTCCCAGCTGCCGCGATGGTCCGCTCGGTCGAGGCGACGGCCGAGGGTCTCGGTTCTGACGGCGATGCCTGGCGGCGGGCATTCGGTGCCCCGGCCAGGGACTTCCCCGAGATTCGGGAGGATGTCCTCGGGCCGATAGTTCACCTGCCCAGTCATCCGTTCAAGCTGGCCCGCTTCGGCCTGCCGTCACTGGTCTCGGCGCGCAGGTTCGCCTCGCGTTTTCGGACCGAGCGAGGCCGGGCACTGTTCGGTGGAGCGGCGGCCCACTCTTTCAGTCCCCTCGGTGATCCGATGACTGCCGCGATCGGGGTCGCACTGATCTCGGCCGGGCATGCCTTCGGCCTGCCGGTCGCCAGGGGCGGTTCGCAGGCCGTGGTGGATGCACTCGAGGCCGTCCTGCTCCAGGCCGGCGGTCGGATCGAGACCGGCCGTCGGGTCGAAGACATCTCAGAGGTCGATGACCACGACGTCATCCTGCTCGATCTGGCCCCGGCCGGGGTGCTCCGGCTGGCGGCCTCCCGGCTACCTTCGCGCGTTCGACGGGCCTACGCCGGCTACCGCTACGGCCCCGGTTCCTTCAAGCTCGATCTGGCGGTCGAAGGTGGCGTCCCGTGGACAGATGAAGCCTGCCGAAAGGCCGGGACCGTCCACGTCGGGGGAGCCTTCGAGGAGCTGGCCACAGCCGAGGCCGAAATCAACCGGGGTGTCATGCCGGAAAGGCCCTTCGTCCTGGTGGCCCAGCAGTACCTCGCCGATCCTTCACGGTCGCAGGGTGACGTCCATCCGGTCTGGACCTACGCCCACGTTCCGGCCGGATACCCCGGTGATGCGAGTGAGGCGATCCTCGACCAGATCGAGCGGTTCGCCCCGGGACTGCGGGAGCGGGTGGTCGGGTCATTCGTGAGGTCCACCGGCGACTTCACCCGTTACAACGAGAACTACGTCAACGGCGACATCGCGGTCGGGGCGAACTCGGCCCGTCAGTTGATCTTCCGGCCGCGGATCTCACTCGATCCCTACGACACGGGGATCCCGGGCGTGTTCATCTGCTCCCAGGCGACCCCGCCGGGCGGAGGGGTCCACGGGATGTGTGGACGGGGTGCGGCAGAGAGGGCGGTCAGGTACCTCGACCGGGCCTGAGCCAGGCGCTCATTCTCCGGGAACGTCGACTTCCCGCAGGAGGTGTGACTCGACGTCGTAGACGAACCCCCGCACCCTGTCGCGGTGGGGGATGAAGGGCGATCTCCGGATCCGTAGGACCGACTGCTGGACGTCGGCGTCGACATCGGTGAAGGACTCGATCGCGAAAGAGGGGGCCACGCCGGTCTCATCCTGCAGCTCGGCCCGGAAGGAGTCATCGGAGACGGTCAGCATGCCGCAGTCGGTGTGGTGGATGACCATGATCCGCTCGGTACCGAGACGCCGCTGGGAGATGGCCAGGGAACGGACCATGTCATCGGTGATCACGCCGCCGGCATTCCTCAGGACGTGGGCCTCGCCGTCTCTCAGGCCAAGAGCACTGAAGACATCCAGACGTGAGTCCATGCAGGTGACGATGGCGAGCTTCAGGCTCGGCCGGACGTCGAGATGCTCGCCGGGCTGTTGCTCGGCCACCTCCCTGTTGTTGGCCAGAAGGGCCTCGATTACGCGCATCGCCGGACCTCGGCCCCCCGGGACGAACCCCTACTTGATCTCTTCCAGGTCGACGATGAACATCAAGGTCGCGTTGCCCGGGATCGAGGGCGGCTGGCCCTGGGCCCCGTATCCGGCCTCGGCCGGGATCAGGATTCCCCTCCTGCCGCCGGCCTTCATCCCGATCAGCCCCTCTTCCCAGCCCTGGATGACCTGGCCCTGTCCGAGGGTGACGTCGAAGGGTTCGCCGCGCTCCCAGGAGGCGTCGAACTCCTTGCCGTTGTCATAGAGGGCGCCGACGTACTGGACCGTCAGGGTGTCGCCCTCCTTGGCCTCCGGTCCGGAGCCCGTGACGATGTCCTCGACCGTCACTGCGTTGACCGTCTCTCCGCCGGTCACCGGTACTGCCGGTTTGGTCTCGAGATTCTCGAGGTCGGCCCGGGCCGGTGCGTTGGCCGTGAAGAAGTCGGTCGTCTCGAGGTCGGAACCGGAGTCACCGCCCCCACCGAGGATCAGGATCAGGCCGACCACCACCGCCAGCAGGATGGCGGCACCGGCCAGGAAAACGACCTTCGGGTCGGGCGACCCTCCGCGCTTTCCCTCGGACTCTTCTTGGGCAGGGCTGTTTGAGCTGGCTGTTTCTTCCATGGTCGGAATACTAGGCCGAAAGGGGCCGCCTGGGCAATCACGGGTTAGTGGTCGTCAGCCGATCGTCCGTCGGGCGGCAGGGTGCAGTCGCACGGCGTCGGGCCAGGTGCGTGCGGCCAGGCGGACCTGTGTGGTGGAGGTCTTCAGCAGGGCCTCCCTGGCCGGATCCCAGCTGAACCCGTACATCTCCCTGATTTCGTCCGGGAGGAAACCGATCGAGCTGAGCTTCACCGCTTCGGTGAGGGGGGTGAGGGCGAGCCTGGTCCAGCCCTCGAACGGGGGATCGAAGATGATCGCAGTGGCCCGTTCCCGGATCGATCCCGAGATGTGGAGCGAGCCGTCGGTCAGCCTGGTGGCGATGTAGTCACGCATCTCGGCTTCTGTCTCGGGCATGCTCTGGTCAGGCATCCCCAGCAGGCGTCCGATCTCGCGGTAGTCGGACCAGTAGGCCTGTCTTTCGGCCGGCTCGAGTCGGCCGAGGAAGTCCTCGTAGTAGACCAGTGCCGAGTCGGCCAGGGTGACGAGGGTCCAGAGCATCAGCACGGGATCCGAGGCTGCGTACGGGGTACCGGCAGGGATGGGGCCGTAATCGGCCTCGGTCTCACCCGTCACCCGGTCATGCATCGCCTGGATCACCCGGCCCGTCTCGAGCGCTTCGCGGTCCGTGCCGAAGTACATCCTGCTCATCATCTGGTCGGTCTCCAGCAGGCGTTCCCGGGGTGCGTCGAAGATCCTCGAGTGGCGGTCGAAGCCGACCACCGCGAGGGGGTCGCAGGCCTGCATCAGCAGGGCTCGGACCCCCGACAGGGCGACGACCCTCTCGGAGTGGAGCCTCCTGATCATGCTGTCGGCCGGGAAGTAACCGTCCCGATCGGCCGCCCGGACGTCGGGTCCGCTTTCCTGCCCCGGGATGACCGGGGCGATCAGGTCGAGCAGTCCGGTGAGGCCGTTCAACGGGCCGCCGTCCTCTCGCCCGGCCTGGCGAGCTGGGTGATCACGGCCTCGGCCGCCTTCCTCCCGGAGACCAGGGCACCCTGGATCGAGGGCGATTCCCGATAGTCGCCACAGATGAAGATCCCCGAGTCCAGTCTCGGGTCCGACCCTTCGGCCGTGAACCTGCCCGGCGGGAAATCGGGCAGCGCGTACTCGATCTTCCTGGTGGCCAGGTGACGCCATCGCGAAACCTCGTCCGCGCCGAACCAGCCTCCCAGCTGGTCGACCGCGGCCTCGAGGAGGTCGGGGTGTTCGGCATCATGACCGAGGGCGCTGGCCGATACGAGGGACCGGCCCGGCGGGGCGTAGCCATCGGCCACCGCACTCGGCACGGCCACTTCATTGATCGGCCCTCCCTCAGGGGAGGAGAGCCTGAGGCTCTGGCTGTGGGGGAGCTCGCCCGGGACGTCGAAATAAAGGCAGGTCGTCACCCTGTTCCGGGCGGGAGGTTCGACTCCGGCCAGGCGAGAGGCAGCCAGCTCGTCCGTTGCCACCACGACTGCCGCAGCTTCGACTGTCCGCTCCCCGGCGAGCCGGACCTCACCGCGGTCGACTCCGGTGACCGGCGAGTCGAGCTCGAGCGTCCCCGGGGAGAGCCGACCGGCCAGCTGGTCGGCCAGGGCTCCCATGCCTCCGGCCGGCAGGGCCGCATCGCCGGCGGCAAAGTAACCGAAGAAGAGATCCGTCAGGGCGCTCGAGGTAACCAGGTCGGGGTCGATCAGGACCCCACCGAAGAAGGGCCGGAAGAATGACTCGATCACCCGGGAGGAGAAGCCGCGCTTCTCGAGGGACTCGATCGTCCGGACCTGGGGCCTCTCGGTAACCCGTTCCGCACTCGGCGGGGTCAGCTGACGCCGCATTCCCGCTAGACGGAGTTTGTCGCCGAGCTTGGCGGCCGGTGAGACCAGGGTCGACCAGGCGGCAGCGGGCTCCCTGAGGGGGTCGGCAAAATTCGAGAAACCGTGGGGGACCTCGATCAATGCCCCGGATCGGAAGGCACCGAGGTCGAGGGAGTCGTAGTCGAAG